>JAAZFA010000264.1 GCA_012511995.1 Thermoproteota archaeon
ATTGAATACATGCGAAGCGAAAAATTCTTCGCTGCAGATGGTGGATGGAACCGTATTGTTTGGATACCTAAAGACGTAAAAGAAAAAGTCAAAGACTTCATTCCAAAAGACATCATAGACAAAATCGCAACAGAAGAAGATGCAAAAAACGTCGATGAACTAAAAGCATTCTTACAAGAAAAGAAACACCCAGTCGTAGCAAAATGGGAAACTGAAGAACCCCCTGCAGAAGAAACCGCAGCTATCACTGTCAATGAGGAAGCCGCAGGCACGATGATGCCAGTTGCAACCGCAGGATCAATACCAATCATGGCTGGCGGATTCAAAATCATCCTCAAAGACGCCAAAATATTTGCCAACAAAGTTATCATCCAAACAGTCAAAGACGACAAGAAAGCATAGTGGTGAAATCAAACGACTCACCATAATAATGAAAAAAAGAAAGATGCTGATGGACTACAACTCAGCGACGACCTGCTAGCAGCGATAGCAAAATTTAAGCAAATCGAGTTAGAAGACTTCCAACTTGAAGCTAAGGAGCTAGAAATACTCTTTACTCCTGGTATGGCGGCAAATGTACTGCCAAAACTCAAACTTCCAGCAGGTGCTATACCCGGAGGTAAACCAACAAGCCTCTTCCCAATTTCCTTTTCACCACCAATAGAAAAATACCCCAATCAAATCTCAACAGTTAAATTAGGCGCAACCAAAAGCGAAGGTGGCACACGCGGAAAATCACTTATCATCGGCGGAGAACTATCACCTGCTTTCTACACCTTTGAGAACCAAACACCACACAAACCAGTAATCACCTTAGACGTTTTCGACATGGAAGTCCCCTTAAGCAAAGCAGTAAAGATGCATGTAAAAGATGTCATTGGTGACCCTGCAGCATGGGCAAAACTAGCAGTTGAAAAATTCGGTGCAGACATGGTAACAATGCACCTCATCAGTGTCGACCCCCTTCTAAAGGATGCATCACCCAAAGAAGCATGCAAAACCATCGAAAAAGTATTGCAAGCAGTTGATGTACCCCTTGTGATCGGCGGATGCGGTGATCCAGTAAAAGACACAGCCCTATTCGAAGAAGTCTGCGAACAATTTCCAGGCGAGCGCTTCTTAATTAGCTCAGTTACACTCGACATGGATGTCGATAAATGCGGTAAATTCATCAAAAAATCAGGAAACGCAGTACTTGCCTTCACACCAATGGACCTAAATTTTGCACGCGAACTAAGCAGACGCCTCTACGACAACCTTTCACGCGAAGACATCGTCATGGACTTAACAACCGCAGCTTTAGGTTACGGCTTAGATTACGCATTCACCAACATGGAACGAGCACGCATCGGCGGATTAATGGGTGACCTCGAATTAGCTCATCCGATGAGCTCTGGTACAACCAACGCTTGGGCAGCCCGTGAAGCATGGCTTAAAATGTCAGATGAATGGGAACCACGCGAACTCAGAGGTCCACTATGGGAAGTCACCACAGCCCTCACCTTGCTTACTGCAGGTGTCGACTTATTCATGATGATGCACCCCGCAGCAGTTAAAACACTCAAAGATGTCACTAACTACTTAACAGCAAACAAGAAAGCAGACCCAGCCAAATTCTTGGAATGGGTCAAAATAAAGGCTTAGGGAGACATGACTGATATGGCAGAAAAGAAAAGAGCTGGATTAAAAGAACTTAGCCCAATCAACATTTACAAGAACTTACCAAAAATAAACTGTAAAGAATGCGGTGTCGATAACTGTATGGCATTCGCCACAAAAATCGTTAACCGCGAAATGGAATTGGACAGCTGCAAACCACTACTAAAACCTGAGCATGCAAAAGCATACTCCATACTAAAAGAAATGCTAAAACCCGCAGTCGCGGAAGTCATCATTGGCGTCGGCGAGAAAGCCAAAAAAATCGGTGGTAAACTCGTTATGTATCGCCATGAATTCACATATAAAAATCCAACAGCAATTGCTATTGACGTAACTGACGAGATGCCCGAGAAAGAAGTGGTTGGACGTGTACAGAAGACTGAAAACTTTAGTTTCGAATACATCGGCAATATTCTACAACTCGATATGGTTGCAGTCCGCTGCACCTCTGATGATGCTGATAAATTCAAGTCATGCGTCAAAAAAGTTGCTGAAACCACAAAACTTCCGCTGATCCTATGTACCATGAATCCACAAATCATGGAAGCAGGCTTAATGGCTTCACCCAAATCACGACCATTACTCTATGCGGCAACAACTACTAACTGGAAAGATATGGCAGAACTCGCAATCATGTATAATACACCGCTCGTTGCGTCAGCACCAAACGACCTAAACGCACTAGTTTCCCTAGCAAAGACACTGCAGAATTACGGCGTTAAAGACATCGTGCTTGACCCGGGAACATTTACAAACGGAGGCTTACAAGACACAATCAACAACTTCACAATGCTACGACGAGCAGCCACAAAAGGCGGTGACGAACTCGCAGGTCTGCCCTTACTCGGCATCCCAATGGTTGCTTGGATGAACAAAGGTGAAACCGCAGACGACCTAATAAAATGGCGTGAATCCTATATGGCATCAATGCTAACAGTCCGCTATGCAGACGCACTCATCCTCCACGGCAATGACGGATGGAGCTTACTACCCCTAGCAGTACTAAGACAAAACATCTACACTGACCCACGCAAACCAGTCGCAGTTGCAACAGGTCTCAAAGTATTCGGTACACCAGACGAAAACAGTCCAGTGCTATTCACATCAAACTTTGCCTTAACATACTACACAGTCGCATCAGACATCGAAAGCAATCAAGTTAACGCATACCTAATCGTCGTTGAAACAGAAGGCAGCGCCATTGACAGTGGCGTCGCCGGACGCAAACTCACCGCAGAACGTGTCGCAGACGCAATCAAAGCATCAGGTATCGAGAGCAAAGTAAAGCACCGCAAAATAATCAGCCCAGGCAAAGCCTCTCGTATCAGCGGCGAAATCGAAGAACTCAGCGGCTGGAAAGTCTTGGTTGGTCCGCGCGACAGCAGTGAGATACCAAAATATATAATTGATAAATGGCAACCATAAGCCATAATTTCTTTCTTTTATATGAAAAATCTTTTTCAGAATAGTTAGACATAAAAAGGCAGAATCTACGAGAACAAAGAAGTTCATCCGTAACCGCTATTAAGTAACCCTTCACACAATAGAACAAATAACGGTGAATCCTAGATGGAAAAGATAGGTGTCCTATTGGTTTCTTATGGTGCAAGAGAAGTTGCTATAGCAGATACACTTCTAAGAAGCAAGCAATATAACGTACAACTATTCGTTGCTGATAAGCAGTGTAATCCCTTTAACGCTAAACATGCAACAAAACATGTAATTATTCCAAATTTAGATATCAATGAAATTTGTAAATTTGCACAAACAAACAAAGAACATCTGGATTTCATTTTAGTGGGCTCTGAAAATCCCATCATAAAAGGAATTCGTGACTTAATCGAATCCAAGGTTGGTATTCCAGTTATTTGCCCAAAAAAAGCGTATGCCATCGAAGAAAGCAAAGTAGCCCAACGTGAACTATTTGCGAAAATTGCACCTGAAGCTAATCCAAGATTCAAAGTTTTTAATCCATCTGATTACACGTCAGACACCCAAGCTAGAGCCGCAGTTTTTGAGTGGCTAACAGAATTAGCTAATCAAGTTGTCGTAAAACCCGACAAACCTGCATTGGGAAAGGGGGTTGGCGTCTGGGGGGATCACTTCACCAATCGCGAACAACTTTGGGAACACTTCCTTTCAAACTTTAAGCATGGTTCTGTAATAATCGAAGAAAAAGTACCTGGAGAAGAATCAAGCTGTATGGGTTTTTGTGATGGTAAGCATTTCATTCCACTTCCTGATACGAGGGACTATAAACGTGCTTTCGATGATGATAAGGGTCCAAACACTGGTGGAATGGGTTCCTACAAGGATACTAAAGACTACTTGCCTTTCCTTACGCAATCTGATCGGGATGCTGAATTATTTTTAACCCAAAAAATCTTTACAGGATGGAAAAAATTTATCCCTGACGACACCGCGCTCCGAGGTGTTCCCTTGTATCTTGCGTTTATGCATACAGGTAAAGGTATCAAAATCTTGGAAATCAACAGTAGACCTGGCGATCCTGAAATTATGAATCTCCTTCCAACCATAAAAGATGACTTTGTTGACGTTTGCCAAAAAATGATTGACGGCAATCTCACCAGTATTAAGATGAATAATTCTGCTACTGTTTTAACTTACAAAGTTCCGGCAGACTACGGTAATTACGCACAAACCCATCCTCCTTTAGTTGACAAAGCAGCAATAAACACCCCTATTGACATATCTAAAGCTGAAGCTCTTAACAAAAAGTATGGCGATAAAATTCGCGTTTATCCTGGATCAATGGAAATTCGAGATGGCAAAATCTATGCTCTTAAATCCCGCACGATTGGCATTTTAGGCATTGGAGACTCTATTGAGGAAGCACGAATAATTAGCCAAGAAGGCGCTAAGGCTATTACAGGTGGCGCCCTCTGGAACCGTAATGACATAGCTGCAAAACATCACATTAACAAAAGTATCCAGTATATGGAGAAATTACGATGCAAAGCATGAAGCATATAATATTTAGTGACTGTGAAGGTCCAATTGCAAAAAATGACAATGCCTATGAACTTTGTGCACATTTTATTCCAGACGGAGACAAATTTTTTGCCAACATAAGCAAATACGATGATGTGCTAGCCGCTGTCTTACATAAACCTGGATATACATCCGGCAGTACGCTCAAGTTGATTTTGCCTTTTTTAAAAGCCTACGATGTCACCGA
>JAAZFA010000022.1 GCA_012511995.1 Thermoproteota archaeon
AAAACTAAACTTTACCACTTCTTACTCGATTATCGCCTCCTATCGGTACTCTGCATACATGGATCGAAATGACATTGTAAATTTGACTAAGAAGGGGGTAATGACATCGTGAGCCACACATACAGCCACTGCAACTTATCCACCGTTGACGCTACAAGTCTACAAAGAGAACCCGAAGATCACCGCATAACTCTGCGCTCATACAGTTACGGAGCCGACGTTCTTATCTATCCCTATGGTGAAGCTGCACGTAACGAAACAGTACGCACTGTAGTTACAGACGTATGACAAGTTGCCATTAGAGCACAGTCAGGTAAATGTAACTTTTCTTCAGTCGACAGGTTTGATGTCAACCCATACGTTGTCTACCCTGACGCTTCAATAGAGACCTTTACTTCATAACCTCAACAACATTATTGGTAATAATATAACGATATTCTACTATCATACAGTTGGCGACGAAAACAATTATGAATGTGTCCCAAGAGAAGCGTTTCAAGAGCAAATAAAATACCTAAGTGAAAAAGTATACACAACAAAAACACTTAGCCAATTGTTTTTCAAAATAATCGAGTAAAATTCTATAATATCGATTTATTTTTCATTCAGATAAATATCTATATGGGCTCTGTACTGAATGTTTGAATTCCTAGTTATCATCGCTGTATTTGCAAGTATAGTCACAGCTGGTCTCTACATTCACTCGATGTATAGAGGATATGCTAAACCTAATCGTGTTACTTGGTTAATGTGGTCTATTGCACCATTCATAGTTATAACCGCAGGTATCCATTCTGGTGTAACTTGGGCAGTGATTCCAGTATTTATGTCTGGCTTCGGCCCTTTTTTAATTTTTATTGCCTCCTTCTTCTTTAAAGGCGCCTACTGGAAACTGGGTGCGTTTGATTACCTATGCGGTGTAATCTCTGTGTTAGCCCTACTTTTATGGGTAATAACACTGCAGCCCGTTCTATCAATAGCTCTAGCGATTATAAGTGATACAATGGCAGCTGTCCCTACATTTACCAAGACATGGAGTAATCCTGAAACAGAATCTATATGGCCATTCATAACTGGTACGTTTAACGCAATCACAAGTTTAATTGTGGCGGTGACTTGGAATTTTACAGAAATAGCATTTCCAATTTACCTTTTTGCACTCAACATTCTACTTATAATTCTAATTTATAGAAAAAAATACCTAAATTCATCAGACGAATAGCATAAGCTATTCTAACCTTCAATAAAACCATTTTTAAAACCACTGTTCCCCTTAAAACCCGGATTCTACGCCCCTTAAAGCTAAACCGGCTTGTCCATCACAGAAGTTAAATACTTTGAGGATTGTTCGCCTTAGCGGTTTTTAGCTTGCTCAAAAGCTTTCGTAATTGCTTCACCTGTTATTACCCCAACGGTTTTATACGGATCACCCTTTTTTACCACCGGAATTAAACCAATTTTTTCTTTATGTATGATCTTGTTCGCTTCAAGAATAGACTCGTCTTCGTTGATTGAAATCTTCAAAAGAGGCATCTGTTCGATTAGAAGATCACCCCGTTGGTCAGGGGCGATTTTCATAAGTTCACTCCAAGAAACTATACCTGCAAGAACCCCTTCATCTTCGACTAATATGTCATGGTATCGATTTTTAAACATCACTTCAAGAGCTTCTAAAATAGTTTGTTTGGGACCTACTCGACCCACCTCTGATTGCATTACATCCTTAACCCGAACATCCACTAATTTAGTCGAAATTATTGTTTGTTCACCTTCTTCACTGGCACCCAAATACACGAACAAACCAACTATAATAAGAAAGAAATTCACGAAAAATCCACTAACAATCATAACAAACCCAAAAATTTTCCCCAAATTAACAGCGTAACGTGTAGCATCAGAGAACTTCATTCGATCTGCTAATATTGCACGAAACGCTCTGCCACCATCCATTGGAAATGCCGGAATCAAATTGAAAACACCCAATAAAATGTTCAATAACGCGAGATCAAACAGAAACTCCCCCGTTGTTGGGGAAAATAATAGAATTCGAGATAGAAGGTTTGGTGAAAGCAATAAACTAACACCTAGCAGTATAAAGCCAATTACTAAACTTATTAATGGCCCTGCAATTGCAATGCGCCATTCTTGAGATGGATTGTCTGGGATTTCCTCAATTTCCGATACTCCACCGATCGGATACAGTACAATTTTACGGACTTTAATACCATAATGTCGTGCTAAAATCGAGTGAGCAAGTTCATGAAAAACTACAAACACAAACAAAAATAAAACTATAAAAAAAGTGTAAAACTGTAAGCTCGGCAACGATAGGAGAAACACAGCCAGAATAAGTAATAGAAATGTGAAGTGCAACTCGATGGGTATGTTCCATACAGAACCTATCTTAAAACTGTACTTCATAGAGATTCATACATATAGAGACCATTTTAAATTTTCGATAAAACAATGCGTTGTTAATTATCCAAACCATTTTCTGATTGCGGATTTGCTAAACCTACATAAGCAATAGACTATGCCAAATAAGTGTTAAATAATGATCAAAACAATAATGGCTAAAACCAAAAAATGCTTGCTGGTTTAATCCCGATCATAGCGACTATCTGCAGTGTAGCCTTAGTTCTTTTTTATTCAACTCTCGCCCAGTCACATCGACAACCCGTAAACTTGACTTCACGGCAAGTGGAAAAACACGTGTCTGCGACTTTTAAACAGTAGCGTATCTGCAGTTTACATACCGTCTGCAACTGGCGCAAACGAACAGCGGAAACTAACTATAAACGCTACACAGATGGTTAGCGGTGAAAAGACATGGGGTTGACCTCTACATTTATGATGGTTACTGGAATGGAAGTACCAACAATACCTACATAGCTAAAGACACCTATCCAATTCTAGATGGTATAGTGAGCGCAAACACTGAAGTAAAAGGAAATGAACCACACACCCAGGTCTTCAGTTGCTCAACAGTGGAAAGCCACACATTATTCTTCATTTTTCCACTCGCTAGACAATCAACTTTCCATGTAACTTTAAAACAGGTACAGTAAATGCAAGCATTGCTTGTAGTACCTTTCCTTTTTTGCTAAATTGTAGTATTATGGATTTATCTTCTATACTTTTGAACCATTTTGTTGTTTCGCAAACCTCATAAACAATCAATGTATAGACAATATTGGCTTTCACTCAGTGCCGCTTGCTATGCACGCGTAAAACCCCTTACTTGTATCCTGTCCGTAAGCAATTATGCTCGGGAGGCCCAACTCAGATATCAAGCGGGTGGCGTGGACAAGCGCCAGTGAAAGCCTATTTCTATTCAACCGACAATTTTTAAATTTTATAACTCTTTTTGCTCCCTACAGGGCTTAATTAGAAGATTACAATGGTAAAAAGTTCAAAAAGGGAGTGCACCTTACCGTTTCAGGCAACGGTTTGCTAAACGTTGTTCCGAATATAGAACAATGATTAATGCAACCAGAGAGTTGAAGCCTAAAACAGTTCAAACTTATCATAAGACTATGCCTTTCTATTTTCGGTATTTAAATCAAGTCCCCGAATACCTTTGTTTGGCGCCTGCTTATGATAAAAAGAAGAAAACCCAAAAAAAATGCGGGAAGCATGAAGATTAATGATGTTTCATAAACAATTAGAATTTTCATACAACAAAAACAACTTTAAATGCATAGTTAAATCAAAAATAGCTTCAATCTACATCGGGTAAATTTGATTTTAGGTGAATCGGATGATTAGTCTAACCATTATTTGCATATAAACTTGAAAAAGTAAAAACAGTTCTCGATGTTGAGACTGGTGCTGGTGCTGGAGAAACAACGTTCTTTTTTTACGACACGGGGCAAAGATTATTGCGACCGAACTCGAACCAACAGCTTCTAAATTACTTCAAAAAACGCAGTTAGTTTTAGTAATCGAAGCAAAGCATATTGCTATTAACAAGTATTCTGTACTCGAAAACAAACATGCAATTTGACTTTATGAAATGGGTATTGAAGGCTTTGAAGAAGTTCTTTTTGGAAACACAACTTAATGTATCTATGTGATCAAAGTGACTGGTCGCTAACTGCACAAGTTTCACAAAACAACTACAACGTTGTTTACACAGATGAATACATTTTCAATGGTACTGGCTGTTTATGGTATGATTACGGGGATGTGAATCGAAGCATGCGTACAGTTTTACCTGATATTT
>JAAZFA010000023.1 GCA_012511995.1 Thermoproteota archaeon
AAAAAGAACAAAAGCGTAATAAAAATCACTGATTTACTCTTGGCACCTTTTGCTTCACATGGTCATGGTGAGGTCCACTTCAACCCGTATATGTTTGGAGGTGACTTCTCCTTGGTAGGGACTGTGCATTCTCATCCATCGGGGAACATCACACCCAGTCATGTGGATATGAATTATTTTTTTGGTAGAATCCTTATGATTGTAGGTCCACCATTTGAAGGTAAAGAGTGTATTGCGGCTTATGATTCGAATGCTGAAACGATTCCTATAGAAATAACAGCGCCATTAGAATGCAAAGACGACGAGTTTTACTAACTATCTGATTGAGAATTCAAAAGGCTAGTTTGATATTGGTTGATGAAATCAGCGGCAAATCTGTCAGCTTTCGCTTCAGTACCTTTGTGTATTCTATCCACACCCCTCGATCGAATGTGATGGTAGAACTCGTGTAATATCACAAAAGGGTTTGCTAGTATGTCACTGTTTAGCACGCTTATGGTTTGATTCTTTGCAGTATAGCACCCAAATGCTTTTGCCTTGTTTCCTTTTGGTAAACCAACCTTCAATGATGGTATAGCAACTGCATATTCTTTTGCCAGCAACTCAAGTGCTTCTTCTGCTTTACCGTTTAAAATTAGCCAAACAACATATGCTTTAGAGTAATCGGTAACCATCACAGCTCAATCCAGTCTAGTTTATTGACCATATGTTCCACGTCGAATCTTTTCTGCTAAAAGATGGATGAATTCGATTGGCCAAACATCATCGCAGACATCATCAGTTAAAATTTTTCGTTGATGATAGAGTGAGATTAAATCGTTTTTTAATAACAGAATGAGGAGGAATTCGTGTCCATATATTCTTTTGAATTGAGCATATTTTCTTGCTTGCCTTTTTGTCATTTCGAAATGTGGTTCAAGTATGATTTTTCTACCATCTACCTTTTTCTCTAAAATAAAGTCTGGAGTATATACCTCATTGGGTAATGGAAAACTGATTGTTTCATAACCATAGGGAATGTGCATTCTAAGAAGTGTGAGCGCTGTTTTCTTTTCACATCCACTCTTATAGCGACTCATTTTTTGATAGTATGCTTGTGACTGCCCAGTTACTTTTTGCATACGATCCAAGAAACCAAGCGCTGTTTTAAGGGTGTAGCGATTTAACGGTTTCTTTTTTAACCATCGACCCAGCAGGAAGAAGGGATAGTCCACTTTTGCGGGGTCATTGGGAAAAAGACGCTTTGCAAAATCAGTCAGTTTTTGTCTTGCTTCAGCTTGTGTGTGTTCATCACGCCAAACTGAGTACCCGGGTGGAACTAATCCTAAACTTGCAATTACGTTAACGTTTTCTTTGGTTAATGGTACGTAAAGGTCTTCAGGAAGCAGGTGGTCATAGATTTGTAGGTCTGGGTGGGGTCGAACCATCCAACGCATGTATGTCCAAGTACGGTCTCGATGAATTCCTCCGAATGCAGAAATATTTTTTGCTAAATCCTCAACAAAGCCTTTAGGGTTTTGAAATTTTTGTGCATACTCTAGTAGGTTACGTTCAGCTTTTAGTTTAGCAAACAAGTTTACTGATACAATAATTTCTGAAGCGGCTTTTTTATTTGGTCCTAAGTCGCTGTAAAAATCGGTTTTTATGATTTCTTCTTCGAGTACGTGAGGTTTTTTTACTTCGAAAAACGTGTTTCCGAAGGTTTCATGAAGGTATGCAATCAGCATTCGGGCGTTTTCGGGGTATCCAACTATTGTATCGTCTAGGATTGATGCAGTTAAGAGGAAATAGTGAGCGATGATTTTTCTATCTTCATATCTTTCGGAGTATGGATTAAACATTAGAAGGGGACTCATTCGTCGATCCCATTGGATGTCGACCACATTTGAGTTTTTGTTTATGAACTCCACTAGTAATGGGATTAATCCGTCGGTTGTAACCATACCCTGCACTCAGATAAGCTATGTTATGTATGAAGATACTTAAAACTCCTACCTAAAAAGTAAGCATAATAGTTAATTTAAAGCAAAAATAGACATGTGTTAACTTAACGCATTTACCTATAAAACGAATTGCCTATATAGGAAGATGCTATAGTGAAGTGTGCAAAAAGCGTGGGCCGGTCGTCTAGCCTGGTTAGGACATCTGCTTGACGTGCAGAAGGTCGCCGGTCCGAATCCGGTTCGGCCCACCA
>JAAZFA010000265.1 GCA_012511995.1 Thermoproteota archaeon
TTCAAATGTTTGAGTTGTAACACGCTAAATAGCGAACCAAAATTACTTGTTAAATGTGGTGACTGTATATCCGTTGCAGATATAGACGATGAACCGGAAATCATGCTCTATAAGTATACTCTCAACCCGCAGATGCCTACACATGAACTTAAACGCATAAAGCCTATAGAAAGCGTTACAAAATTCTTCAAAGGATTAGGTTACACTATTGTTGCTCCAGCATTTGTTAGTGGACGGTCAGGAACTCAGCATCTATTTGACATGCTCATATTAGGCCGTGTAGGCTGGGTTGAAACACAAGACGCTGGTACAGTAACATTGCGTAATACCAATGGTAACACAGCAGTTGAAGTGTTGGTCGCAGGCAAACCAATCAACCTTGGTGAGATTACACGAATCTACGGTAAAATAAGTGACATCGAGACGGATTTCTTGCTCTTTGCAGTTCCAGGTTTAACTGTGAATGCACGTAACTATGCTAAAGCATATGGTATGAAAGTAAGCGAAGGAAAGAGTATAGACGAAGCACTTGAGAATTCAAGAATTCCCAAAATCAATGGTGCCGAGACACCATGAAGCTAACTGTTTCATTCACCTATCAATACAGCAACCTTTTTTCACCAGGTATATCGGGTTGGTAGGTTGGATTGCGGCAACTAACATACTTATATGGAGCTCTGATAGTTGTTACGCTGTCACTTGTTTGCCTTCTCATTGGAACGGTGGATATTCTCATAGCAATGGTTTGTGGGTTTGGTGCTAATCTCTACGTTGTTATACTCTATAGGCAAAAGAAAACAATGTTTGTTGGGAGCCGCTTTGCCCCCTTAATGCTTGTTGCTGTAATGCCTGCGGTAGCTTCGATTGCAATGTTCTTTCTTGGTTACTTAGGTTCTAATTGGGTTGAAGCTACTTATAGGACTGCAACAACTACCGGTTTTAGCATTGCCGTCTTTATCACATCTTACCCAATTATTCCTGCAATCAAATTCAAAGCTAAAGAGGACAATCGCCTTGATTACAAGACCTCTCCGTTGGTTTCTGTTCTGGTGCCCGCATATAACGAGCAAGGCGTAATATCGCGGACGATAACTAGTTTGCTAAGTCTCAAGTATGAACGTAAAGAAATTATAATTATCGACGATGGTTCAAGTGACTTAACCCGTTTTGTTGCTCAAGGTTACGCGAAACAAGGTGTTAGAGTTGTCACTAAACCAAACGGTGGCAAAGCTTCTGCCTTAAACTATGGTTTGCTTTTTGCTAAAGGTGATATAGTAATCACGATAGACGCTGACAGCATGGTTACGCGAGATGCCGTGGATAGAATTGTACAGGCTATGGAATCTGATCCTAATAATGTGGCTGTTGCAGGAAACATAAAGGTGCTAAACAGTAATTCCATACTTACCAGAATTCAAGAACTTGAATACAGTATGGCTATTAACACTATACGTAGGGCATTTGCCTTATTTGGCGCAGTTATGGTTATTCCTGGCGCTTTTGGGGCATTCAAAAAGAAGGCTGTTATGGAAGTGGGTGGTTATGATACAGATACCGTTACAGAAGACTTTGACATAACCATTAAACTTCTTAAAACGCGTGGTGCAGTGAGTTCAAGCTCTACTGCTTATGCATACACGGAGGTTCCATCTAGCTGGAAATCTCTCTACAAGCAACGTGTCAGATGGGGTACTGGTACTTTCCAGACGCTGCTCAAACACAAAGATATCTTCACTAACAATCGTTATGGGGCCCTCCATAGTTTTGTATTCCCGATCATGTTATTCTCACTTTTTAATCCATTAGCTAGTTTCATTGCTATGGGTGCAGGAATTATGCTCTCATTGGCTGGTGGTTTTTTACTGTTTGCACGTATGATGTTTATGTTTCTACTGATTCAACTCTTTGTTTCGCTTTTAGCATTGACTATAGATAATGAGGATAGAGGTTTAGCTGTTTATTCGCCCTTCTTTGTCTTTATCTATAAACAATTTATAGACTTTGTTACGTTGGTTTCGATAATTAAGGCATTGACTGGGAAAGAGAAAAAGTGGCATAAGCTTGAGCGTGCTGGTGGGTTGGACGCAATAAGCGTCGGCCGCTAACTTTACCTTTTATGGTGTGTATTGGAAGCTTTTGACCACGATTTCAACGGGTGTTCCGCTTATGGGCGCCATTCCTTGATATAGCCATAGGCTGATGTGGGCTTTTACGCCTGAAGCTGATACTATGTTGTTGCTGGTGTAGGACTGGATTATGTTTTCTTTTAGTTCGTTGCCGATTGGATAATGGCCGCCGACGCTTTTGAAGTGAATGCTGTTTGGCCTCCAAGTGACGTAATGGGTGGTGTAATCACCGTAGAGTTGGAAGTTAAATGGTCTCTGATTTCTTCCCTTGGGCGTGGTTATATTGTGCACCAACCGTTGTTGTAGTTTCCGCCCCATTTGAGACTTCTATGTCAACTTCATATCTGTTGTTTTTTCGTTTTTATCTACAAGTTGATATGTCATCACAAACTACGTTTAAGGTATATTATCAAGCGACTGTGTGGTATTTTGTGATAAAGTGACTTATCTTTTGCAAACTTTACTGTCTTTTGGAGCAGTTGTGGTGTAATTTAAAGTGCGCACTTTTTATCATCTATTGTAAGGTTTTTACTGCATTTAATGAGAAAAGGTGATTAACCACTCAGTACAATTAGACTCTCAACTTTGCGGCATGGTTATTACACTTTGTTTTAGGGGCGTCGCAAGGTTTTTATGTGCCATTTAAGTGTCATAGGTGCACTCAACGTATATTAAACGGCAAAACAATGGATTGATGGACCAATATGGTAAGAAAAGCAAGAATACGCCTCACAAGCACCGATTACTCAAAACTAGAAGATGTTTGCGGAGAACTCCGAAGCATAGCTCAAAAGACAGGTGTTAAAATGAACGGTCCAGTACCGCTACCAACCAAACGCCTACGTGTTCCAGTCCTTAAAGGTCCATCTGGCGAAGGTACCGCGTCATGGGATCGATGGGAAATGCGCATTCATAAACGTTTAATCGATATTGATTCTGAAGAACGAGTAATGCGTCGTATTATGCGTATTCGTGTACCTGAAGAAGTGCATGTAACCATCGAACTTATCTAAATCTTTAGCTTTTAATTTTATTTTGGCCTTTTGTGTATGCTTTATTTGTCATTGTTTTACCTTTAGATTTTTGAGAGGTGAAAATAGTGAAGGAGTGTGTTGTATTGTAGTTGGTCATCATGAGGCTGTAGGTAAAGCTATTGCTGGGTGGGAAGCTCAGGGATGTCAACTGCAACTTATAATACTACAGGAATAGATGGTTCATTGAATTAGAATTATATAGTAAATCACTATCTGCTTTTGAAAGGAAAAAATGAATATATTCACATACTAAATGATTAAGTACGTGGTGATAGTGAGGATTAGCGTAGGGATGAATGCTGCTGCCCAGACTTTTTTGTTTATTCTAAAGATTTTATAGCCATCAAAGATCCCGAATGGTATCAGGTTGAACAGTGCCATAAATGCATTAATGTATGCTAAAAATGCGAACGCAAAGGTAAACTCACTTATAGGTAACGCAAAGGTCAGAAATAGAAATACGGCTGAATATATCATGTTGCTGATAACGCCGGCTATTGAAATTTTCAGCATGTCTTTAGCGTTTGAGATTTGCCCTCCGATCATCATTGCACCTGGTGCGATCATTTTAAAGGGTAAAAATACTGAGAGAAAGGTTAGGACTGCCCCCCATGTTGTTAGTCTGAATTCCGCCCATAATCCTGCTTTTTGGGCCATTACTTTGTGTGCAATTTCATGTGTTAAAAAAGACACCGTCATGAACACTGCAAAAAATGATATAACCAACCAGTTCCAATTTGCCATTTGAATTTGGTTTAATGTATATAGATAAATGAATATTGAAACGCCGATGCCTAATACGAGTGCTGTTGCTATACCAAAGTGTTTGAGTTCTTTGGGGCTCCAAAGAATTTTATGCTTTTTCTTAAAGCTGTCTTGCCCATATACGTAACTATAGCTATAGTTGCCGTAGCCTCGTTGTGTCATTACATGACCTTGGCGTTCTGCTCGGGCATGGTCTAATCTTGGGCATGCATGGTTCTCTGGTAAGCGGTGTATACTACAGAATCCTCCTCCACAGTAGGGACATCGGAATGGCATGTCTACGTTTTGGTTGCATGCTTGGCAGTTCATGATTGTAACGCCTTTCCTGACTAATGGATTTGGTATCTTATATTTTTACGCCAACATCAAAGCGTTTTTGTGAACTACTCCAGATGTTTAGCAGTTTATCTTTGGTGTTTTCTTGGTTGTTTCTTTTTTTTTTGAGTAGTTTCCTTGTTTTAATACTGGTAAACACTTAATAACTGCGTTAAATTCTCAGATACCCAAGGAGAATCAAGATTGTTTCTCAACGATATCGTTCAAGTAATCTATTCACCAAAAAAGGCGTTTAAGAAAATACTTGCTGAACCCAAATATCTAGGTGTTATTTTGATCTTCATCCTGTTTGTTGGTCTGCAAATAGGCTATGAGTATGCACAATTTAGTAAAGTTCAGGTAGAAACAACTTCTCCAGCGCCTGGAATGATGCAGGAAAATAATAATGCCACTAACTGGGTAAGTGGCGATAATGTGGTTTTAACTAATAATTTTGATGATTATTATAACAACAGTGTTTACGTAGCGTCTTTTTTTGCAAGCTATAGTTTATTTGGTAATAACAGTCTCCAAGTAGAAGCAAACGACACAGACACCGTTACATTAGCTTTAAGCAACACTTCAAACGTTGACTGCACAGCAAACGGCTTCCAAAACCTGTCTTTAACTATGAAACTTGTAGAACCCCAACATGTGCCCTCTAATGCTATTTTAACTCTATACTCAATTAATGACAATGACTTCTATACGTATGACTTTACTTCTGCACTTCAAAATGCAAATGCAGTTAACCAATGGGGTAATCTTACAATTCCTTTAGGACCTGAAGCGGATGGCTGGACAGAAACTGGTATTCCGTCTTGGCAAAATATTACTTCTCTGACACTCCAGCTTACATACGCTGACAGCCAAGATATAACCATTCACATTGGTGCGTTGTTTTTCCGCGGTCAATACATCCATTTACTTCAGGATAATTTGTTTGACTTCTTGGGTACATTTACTATTGAATTTACAATGCAGTTTCTTGTTACCTGGCTTGTATTGACAGCGATGATTTGGCTTATCCTTAAAGGATTGAAGCGTCCAGTGACTTGGAAACCAATCTTTGTCGCTGCTGGTTTTGCAATGGTCGTAATGGTTATTCGTGCTTTAGTAAATCTAGTTGTAGCAACTACTCTTTCCCCCATGTACTATCCATTTGACGCTGCTTACGGTGTAGTCTACAACATTTTTGGAGCGCTCTCTTATCCTCCAACGGTAGTTTTGCCAGTGGCGGAATCAGCCGCCGCGATTAATTCTATAACTACATCGATGACTGTCTTCAATGCTATACTGACGGCTATGTTTATAGTGTCTTATGTGTGGCTAGCGGCTTTAGTTGCTGTTGTAGTTAAGGAGGCTAAGCCAGAATTCTCAACTTTTAAAGCTATTATAGTGGGTGGTGCCAGTGTTGTTGCGACTATTTTGATTCTGTTGTTACTAGTGGTGTTAAGGGTAATCGGTTTTATTTAGGTCCTCTTTTTTTCTTTTTCACTCTTTTTTCGTATAGTAAGTAGGTAAGATTTATATCGTTGAAAGAGAAAAAGCGTTAGCGAGAGCTTAGAAGTGAAGTAAATTGGTTGATATTAAAGACCTTCAAGATGGAATGAAGCGGGTTAGCGTTGAAGCTAAAGTCGTTGAGAAAGGCGACGTCCGTGAAGTTAAATCGCGATATAAGGATGAGACTTATCGAATTGTTGATGCTGTCGTAGCCGATGAAACAGGTAGCATAAAGTTGACTCTGTGGAATGAACAGATTGAACAAGTGAATGTTGGAGATAACCTTAAAATTGAGAATGGTTACGTTACCAGTTTTAAGGGTGAAAACCAACTTAACGTTGGCAAATTCGGCAAACTTTCTGTATCTTAACTTTTCCTTTATTTTAGTTGTTTTTTGGTTCACGTTTTGTTACTATTGCTGTGATAGTAATTATTAGAGTAGCTATGAGAAGCATTGTTAGTACTGTTGGACGAATTAGTAAAAGTCCTATTGCTTCTAGGGCTTTTATTATTGGATTGTCTGTTATTACTTTGGGTGTGGGGTCGTTTATGGGTGCATAAGCGTATTCTATGTTAGATGGTAGCATTATGGTTTGTGAGTTAAGCCGCATTGTTGCTGTGTTATTTATCCATGAGAAGATGGTTGCGAGTGCGTATAGATTTAGTGTTGATATGGCATTGTCGGTTGTGTATATGTCGTAGTATGGGTACATGAGGTCGTTGCTAGAGTTGCTATGGTCGAGTCCAAGAGCATGTCCAAATTCGTGTGTTGTTATGTCCTGTAGGTCACTTTTAGTTAAGGTATTGCTTAAGGATCCTGCACCAATGGTGATTGTGCATTTTTCTATTGTTCCATTTACTCTGGGCAGAATGGAGGCTACCCCTAATGCGTTTTGTCCTGAACTGTTTACTGTTTGGGAAAAGACGACGTATATATCGTAGTTTGGTTTTATAGAGTCAGCTATTTCGGCTTCTATTCTTAGATTGACTAGGTAAGCGTAGTCTGTGTAGTTGTGGGCAAAGTAGGTTATAGCGTCGTTCCATTGGTTAATTGAGCGGAGTGTCATGTTTATTAGGTTTGTATTCCACCATGGTTGGTTTTCTGAGGTTACTATTAGTGTTTGTAACGTTGTTTTGTTCCAAGTGTATCCAGGGATATATTGAGAGGTTGTATTTTGTGTTTGTAGCTGAAAGGGTGAAAGTAAGGCTAACGAAAGTAGAATTGAAATTATTGTGATAGCGTAAAAAGTATTCATTGTATGAACAGTGTTCATTTCTGATTTTTAATATATTGGCAATTTGGGGTTTACATGTTCTTATCGGGGTAGCTTAGTGCAAAGTGTTGTTTTTTTGGTGGTTAGTTGTTACTGGTACTTGGTGTGTATCCAATTGCTTATGGATGCCCTAATGTTTTTATACAATTCAACCCTTAGGCTCAAAACTAATAAACAACCAAGCTAGAGCAGATGCCCCATAAACACAATTCGACTAAAGCTGCAATTGCCTAATAAAAGAAACAACAGGATACTTGTCTTTGTGATTGCAGTAATGCTCTTGATAAATGTTTTTGTTTTCTGCTATGCTTTTCCAGAGATTACTACGCTTGAATTTGACACGGTAGCTAGAGATTTCTCCGCTTATTACATGGGTACATGGCGATTATACAATAATCCTACCCAGGTTTACTATGATGGCAGTTTACCTGGTGATTATTCAATAGTGGGGACGCCGCAGCCTTTCAAGTATACCCCGTCTTTTTTGTTATTGTTAACTCCATTTTTGGCATTACCTTATATGGATGCACTTGTTCTTTTTAACGTGTTACAACTTGCTTTGATGCCGCTTTTAGCTTTTTTTGTTTATAGGTTGCTCGAAGAAAAAAACTTTACTCTTGGTGTGATCGCGGCTGTTGTGGTTTTAATCCAACCGTTGCCTACTCCAGCTTCAAATATACCATTCACTGAACCAATTAGTTTATGGCTGTTTGATATAAATTCTCAATGTTTTGCTCCTAGTTACTATTGTGGGTACGCTTATGTTAATGCTCATATTCTTCAGGCTGTTCTGTTAATCGGTGCATTGTATTTTGGATATGTTAAAAAACCGTGGGTGTCTGCGTTGTTGTTCACTTTTGGTTTGTTGGATCCTCGTGCTGCGCTTGTTGCTTTTCCATTAATTATTTGGTATAATAAGCAAGAAATACGCAAGTTTCTATTAGCGTCTATTATATTTGTTGGTGTCACGTTTTTACCGTTTTTTTTCTATTATGATGTAGCTTTTGCTTTCTTGCGTATGGGTTTTGATGCTAGTATTATTTCTCAGTCGTATGCTTATGATTGGATTTCTATCTATAGTGTTCTTGCATTAGGGTTAGTAGAGTTAATGACGGTGATTAGTAGGAAACGGGAAAACAATAGTTTTTTTCTGAAAACCGGTGAATTATCAAGGTCTTCTGTGTAACTTTGGTTGATTGCCGACAAAGACTGTTGGTATTGTTCCGTAAGATACTGCGTTTTTTGGTAGGTTATGTTGCCAAATCCTGTAGTGCCGTTTTGTCCAGTACGGTATACAATGGTTGAATCTGTGCTCGTGTCAGTTGTGATTGTTATGTTGGTAATTTGTGGGCAAGTTATGTTTCCGTTGATTGTGAGGTAAACCGTTTCATTGGTACTTATTGACGGTCTAGTTGTTGTTAGGCTTAGATTTGGAGGTTATGAAGGGGTTGGTGCTGTGTTATTCTTTTGATTTATGGCTGTGTTGCTGTTTATGGGTACAGTAAAATTGTGTCACGCCTATTATTGTAGCTGTATTTGTTCTTCTATTTTTCACGATAGTTTTATTATAGTACATTGAGAATTTGTTTAGTTTTATTGCTGGAACAGATTTGTTCCGTAATAGGATAGTTAGTCTGGTTTTAGTTATTTTTTTGGGGTTTAACAATTTGTAAAATTGAACCTTTAGTAAGTCAGTTATAACCATAGCTCTTCATCCTATGCTATAGGATCGCTTTTTTGCGGTCGCCTACAAGGCTGTTTAGCGCTTGGGTTCAAATCAAATTTTCATTGTGCCATAGGTGCCATATGGTAATAGCTCATAGGCAGTGCTTAGAACCTTTCAAAACAGAAAAAAGATCGAAAACACCTACTTTGGACTAAAAAAACAAGAACCACTTCTACGTTTGCCGTGTAACTATCAAATGGATAAACAGTGAAAAAACCACTTAAAATAGCAAAACTTCTAAGTGCCATCTCAGCAAACAACACTATACCCCAAAACACCAAACCATGTTTTCCACCACAAAAGTCTCTGAACACGGTCACACAGGACGCCTAAACCTTAGAAAAGACCTGCAAAAAACCACAGCAAACATTCCCCTCAGATGAGTTATTGACTCCTTCAATTATCCGAGCAATCAA
>JAAZFA010000266.1 GCA_012511995.1 Thermoproteota archaeon
ATTATACTCCGGGTAATTGGCCAATCGTTCTGTGGCCTACCTATTTCGCAGCCATACTTTTTGGTTACCAGCTACTACGTTCTGTGGAACTTATGTTGCTTCGTCGACCACTAATGGCATGATATAAACTCTTTTTTCTATGAAAAAACCTTTTTCGTGGCACTTCAATGATGTTTGCGCCATAAGCTTTCTTTTTTGACGATTTACGACAGCTTAGACAGTTATAAGGGTTTGAGAACTAAATAAAACGTTATTTGCTTCAATTATTAATGTAGACTGTAAACAATCACAAAGAAATATAAAAAAACACCAGTTTAATTTGTGGCTCAAGGATAACTGTCCTATGTAGCCAAAAGCGAAACAAAACTGGTTATGTCGAGGGCAAGTCGCATCCATTTGTATATAGTTGGACATAACTGGATTTGAATCATCTTCCGCAATCTCAACTTATTGGAAGTGTTTCTGTTGCTAACTTTGCTTCGTTTGTGGAAGAGCCTTTACTGCTCAAAACATGTTAATGACTTATTTGGATGTTGTTCATAAGAAAACTGTCAAAACTTGAAACTGTAAATAGACTTTTTCTTAGAATACTGAAGTATTGTTTTATCAACACTATGTTTACTTGCCTTTCCATATAGAAGCAAGTATTACTAACATAATCGCTTGTAATGGCATAAGTATACACTTTGTTTGTCGCTCCGTTGTCAAATAAGCTGTCGGCTTGTCAAACAACCTTATTAGTACATTAAAATCTTGAATTGAAAAAAGCAAATATTATATACATAAACGAATTGCTCTGCATCGGAGCACCGATGTCATGGTATACGGTATTGATCCTCTTTGCAGGAATCGCTATTGTAGTTTACGGTGCAGATGAAGCCATAAAACGTCTTTTGGATTTATCAAAATTCTTTCGATTATCTGCATTCGTCACTGGTGTGGTGATAGCAGGAACTCTTGCTGTTTTACCCGAATTATCAATTGGTGTTCTTTCAGCGATTAGTGAGTCATCCACTTTTGGTTTGGGTATAATTTTGGGTGCAAATGTAGCTGATTTGACACTAGTTATAGGACTGGTGGTTTTAATTGCAGGTAAACAAAAAATGACGTCGGGAATGCTGAAGAGTTTAAAAATTTCTTTTATTGCAGTTATTCTACCTGTAATTTTACTCCTCGATGGAACATTATCGCAGATAGACGGTGCAATTTTGGTATCTGGTTTTGTTATCTATGTTATTTGGTTACTCATAACTGGGCGCGGAGAAGAAGAAACTAGTGAACGTAGAGCGTTATCAAGAACAAAAAGCGCTATCCGTTTAGGCATGACAGTATTTTTATTGACTATTGGGGTAACAGTTCTTTTCCTAGGTAGCGAACTCGTAACTAAATCAGCTCAAGAGCTTAGCACCTCATTTGGGTTGCCCCTGTTTTTGTTAGGGCTTGTTGTTGCTATTGGAACTTGTCTGCCTGAGATGGCATTTGCGGTGCGGGCTTCAGAAAAAGGCTCTGAAATCGGGATAGGTAATATTTTAGGTAACGTTCTTGCCGA
>JAAZFA010000267.1 GCA_012511995.1 Thermoproteota archaeon
CCTCAAATTGATGTACAATGTATAGACTCAGCAACAGGTGCAAAAACCAACTCAACAACAGACCTAAATGGTAACACATTTTTTACCCTTGAGAAGGGTGACCACTCATTGACTGCCTATTCGGATGACGTCAATGTAGGTCAGGCAAATATTACAGTTACAGGCGACGAAACATTTAATCTTAAATGCCGATTGAGCGACATGGAAATTACCGTTCAAACTGAAGCTGGTATAGCCATGCCCTTTGTTAATCTAGACATAGTTTACCAGTACCAAAGCAGCACAATATCTAGAAATGGTTCAATCAAAGGTCAAACAGGCTATTCAGGGTCCTTTAATCTATCTTCAACGATTGCAGGTGCCACCTATACCATATCTGCCTCTTTATATAATGAAATATTCAATACCAATAACAACACCGCAACAAGCTTGTCTAATGAAGGTATAACACAGGTAACGATTATTTGTCCAAGTAAAAACGTAACATTGGGCATAACGGGTTATGGCGATATTGCAATACCCGAAGCTCGAGTTGAACTCGTTGAACAAACAAATGGTTTATTTTACTCAGCCATCACCGGCAGCAATGGAGAGGCCGTATTACACCCAACCTTTGGCAACTACCGCTTAAGAGTTTACAAGGACAACACGCTACTAAAAGAAACAAACATACAGGTATTCGATAACATCGAAGAACAACTCTATTGCTCAATATACGGCATTCAGATATCTGTTTCAGTCATTGATGTCTTCGGTTCCCCTATATCTAATGCTAATGTAACACTTAATGGTTCAGAAACAACATCTGTTGGCGCAACAAAAAGTAACGGTATAGCAACATTCACAAATATTATAGGTGGTAATATGCAGATTATCGCTCAGATATCTGGCTCACAGGATGCTTCACAAGCCATAACTGTGACAGTGAATGAATCAATGACTGTACAGATAAAAATGGAAAAATACATCTCAGTTGGCGGTGCATTAGTGCAAGCAAGTACCCTTACAACTATTATAATAGTGATAGTGATTGCATTTCTCTTTTTAGGGATAGACCTGTACTGCCGAAGAAAAGTAAAACCGTCTGTATTAGCTTCTCCATAGATTTCGCTTTTAATTAGAATAAAGTTTATATTGAATTCCAAATACATGTAGAAAAATAAGAACGCAGACAAATCAAAACAATTTTAACAACTTTGAGGTGTATCTGTTGGCTCAAACAAAATCTTGTTCTCCAACATGCCATTCTTTTAAATGTGGTAAAAATGCTGCTCTTTTCCGTAGAGATTCAGTTTGGTGTAAAGATGGCGATGAGCCATGTAATGTTGCCAAATGTATGTATGCTATGTGCTTTAAACGGCGACTGTTACCTGGTGCAATCTGTGGCGAAACTGTTAGACGGAAAACCGCTGAGCGTGATCTAGATGATGACTTCTATAAAGATGATACATCATCCATTAAACTAAAAGGAAAAGCGCTTAGAAAACTCGGAGACCAAGACTACTACTAAAATTATAAAATAACCAGTGCAAATTGCATTGAAGTCCCATTCTTATTTTATTATTTTGATTGAACCCGTTTTACTACTGGCGGCTTAACTTTTTTTAGAATTCTGTACCCGCAAATGATGCATTTAGTTTCGCCACCTCGTAATTCTAACTCTTCAGATGGTACACGTGAGCCACATCTCATGCATTCATAAACAATTCCTGATTTTTCCATATAGAAACGCCTGTTCCTACAAAGAAAAGCATTTTACTTTTAAACATTTCCAATGATATTCACATAGGGCGATGAAGAGATGAGAAAAAGTCTCAAAAAGAAGTTATCAAACTCCCTTTCATTGGAAACTTTAGACGAAGTCTTTAGCTCCTTTGACCTTATAGGTGACATTGCCATTATAAAAGCGCCCAGCAACTCAAATGCTGCAGTATTAGTGGCAAAACAGATTATGGTCATTCATAAAGGTGTAAACAGCGTTTTTTTACAGACAAGTCCTGTTCATGGTGATCATCGCATTCGAAAATTAACCTTGTTGGCAGGTAAAAATAAAACAGTTGCTACCTACAAGGAGGCTGGTTGCTTATTTGCCGTAGATATAGAAAAATGTTATTTTTCCCCCAGACTTTCCTATGAAAGACTCCATATAGCCTGTCAAGTTTTACCAAATGAAACCGTAATTAACATGTTTGCTGGTGTTGGTTGCTTTAGTATAATAACTGCCAAGAAAATTCCTAATACGAAAGTATACTCTATTGATATCAATCCCACTGCATACAAGTTCATGAAAGAGAATATATTGGTCAATAAGGTCTTCGGAAAAGTTGTGCCTCTATTAGGTGACGCTAAAGATGTCGTGGAAACGCAGTTACAAGGTGTTGCTGACAGGGTTTTAATGCCTCTACCCGAGAAGGCATTAGAGTATTTGCCTGTTGCGATATCTGCCCTCAAAAAAGAAGGTGGATGGATACATTACTATGACTTTCAGCATGCGACTACTGAAGAAGACCCGCGTAAGAAAACTGAAAAGAAGGTTGCTGAAAAGCTCACTAGTTTAGGCATCCACTACACGTTTGCTCATGGCAGAGTTATTCGAAGTACTGGTCCTTACTGGTACCAGACAGCACTAGACATTCGGGTTAACGGTTGCCCCAGCAACCTTAATAATACAAACTCATTTAGGTAATTATGCGTGGCTACATATGAAACGTAAACTTATGGAAATCCTCGCTTGCCCAATCGACAAGTATCATCCACTTGAATTATACGTTTTTGAAGAAAAAGACGAAATAGTTGAAGGCTTAATCATTTGTCCCAAATGCAACCGATGGTACCCCATCCGTGAAGAAATTCCAGAAATGCTTCCAGACGAGCTCCGAAAAGAAGCAGATGATCTACCATTCCTCAAAAAATGGAGGGACAAGTCACCTCAAAAAACTGTTTCTGAAGGCAAACCTTTCAACTTGTCGTAAAACAATTTTCTATTTTTTTAGATGTATTGCTTTATTTTTGACTGACGACTCTATAGCTGCCGTAGCTATCTCCAATGCCTTAACTCCATCCTCACCAGTCACGACGGGTTTCTTTTTATTGACTATACAATCAACAAAGTGCTGTAACTCAGCCTTCAATGGTTCTTGAAATTGTAGTCTTGGTTGTAAAGTTTGAGTTTTTTCTTCGATTGAGAGGTCTTGTGTGTTGTAGTCTAGGCGCATGATAGCTTCTGTGCCAGTTGTGATTATGGTGCGTGTTTTGTATGGGGTTAGCCAGTTGGATTCGATAAAGGCGGTTTCTCCGTTTTTGTAGGTGAGCATGATTTGGGCGTAATCTTCGAATTTTTTTATGCGTTTACTGCCCACTTTGGCGTAGACACTGATGGGGTCTTGTTGGGATATGTAGCGCATGACGTCTATGTCGTGTATGGCTGTGTCTTTTACGACTCCTACGTCTCCTATGCGTTCTGGCCATTGTGAGACGCGTTTAGTAGTCACGGAGACTAGTTCTCCTATTTTTTTGTTCTCTACTGATTGACGAATAAGTTGTAATCCAGGTATGAAACGCATTAAGAAGCCGACTGTGAGATGCAAGTCGTTTTCTTTGGCGTTTTTTACTAGTTGTCGAGCTTGTTCTGGTGTTGTTGACATTGGTTTTTCTACAAGGACGTGTTTGCCTGCATTTAGGGCTTTGCTGGCTTCTTGGTATAGGATAGTAGACCAGGTGCAGATGTTTACTGCTTGGATGTCTTTGTTTTTCAGCATCTCGGTGCTGTCGCTGTATGCTTTAACGCCGTATTGATTTGCCATACTTTTGGCGCGTTGTAGGTTTACGTCGCATACTGCCAATAGTTCTGTTGAGGCTAATTCTTTGTAGACTCGCGCATGGTTTTTACCCCATTGCCCTGTACCGATAACTGCCACGCCAAGTTTAGTCATTTTTGGTCAGTTCCCCTTCCTAATCCTGCGTATACGAATCCTTCTGTATTTATTTGCACTGGCTCAAACAATCCCACTAAATCTATCAAAGCAGCAGGTGACTTCATCATAGCTTTTAGCTTCCTAAGATTGAAATGGTGAAATTGACCTTTATCAGACAAAATAACAATGCAATCAGCGCCCTCTATGGAATCGATTAAGTTTGTTTTAATTGACTTAAAATCCCGTGCTTTCTTCTTTGCAGTAGGATTATAGGCAACAACATTAGCACCTTTCTTTTCAAGTAATTTCACAAATTTGCTCCCATCTTGATTTAAATTACCTAAAACTGAAATTTTGCTCCTCCGAAATGTTTTCCCACAACTCCGAAGACCTTCATTAGTTAAATTCACAGCGTGTTTAATCATATCCTCATTAATTTGCTTAGCTAACGCAACTAATTTCAATTTAACGTTAAGATTCTCTGCAAAATCTAAAAGCAGCTTAGTTTCTTTATTTTCTTCCTCAGTTATACTCGGTCGAAAACTCGGGTCGTTAAGACTAATGATTTCTAGGACCTTAAAGTAATCTATATTTGCTTTTTCACAAAACATCGCTAGTTCATTAGTTAGGGCAGTTGCAGTATACTGTTTTGCTGCTGCAAAGAGTGCTGCTGTTTCTGCAGTTTTTAAATCTCCGATTTCCTGAATATGATTTGTTATTGTTTTAAGTATTGTTGTTGCTGCCCGGAGGCTAATTGGGTCAGTTGCAGCCACTTGTAACATCAAAGTTTCACTCGAAACTGCTGTATTAAGTATTGGACTATACGCTAATCCGAAGTCTTTACCGACCTTAAATCCAGAAGTATTCTCAAGGAGTTCTTTAATTGTGCATTCAATGAAGCCTAATCCAGATACGCTTCCATAAATAACCAATACTCCCTGTCGAAGTGCAGCTCCAATTTGTTTACAAGTATTCACTAAACTGAAATAATCATTCTTTTTTTGTCCTTCGACTTTAGCGGTAATAGCGATAACTATAATGTCACTTTGAGCGACTGCCTTTTTTAGATCACTGGTAACGCTAATTTTATCTTTGACGATGTTACTTTTAAGTTTAGCATCCACTTCGGGCACAGAAAACATGGTTTTACCCTTTGCCGTTTTCTTAACAATACTAGCATCTGCGTCAGTACAAATCACTTTGAAGCTTACATCGGCAAAAGCATTGGCGAAAAAGATACCTTTCTGTCCACAGCCAACGATAGCAATTTTAATCTTCGATCGTTTTTGATCGGTATCTAATTCAATAGGGTTTAAATCGAGGATAGATGGCAAGGGCAATTTCCTAAGGTTTAAGCTTGTTTAAAGTGTTGCTAGTAGTTGCTCAAGTCTTAATGTGTAGTATTTAACTAGCTTAGATGCTTTTTCTTGGTCTTTTGCTTCAGCATAAAGTCTGAAAACTGGCTCTGTACCGCTTGGTCGAATTAAGATCGCGCTTGCATCTTGGAACCAAATTTTCACGCCATCGATTGTGCTCACATTTTCATTTTTAACTTCATCGTAAACTTTTCTTAGCAATAATTCTTTTTTATCGTTAGAGCATTCTACTTTGCCTTTTTCAATAAAGTATTGGGGTTCTTCAGCTATGAGTTGAGCAAGAGATTTACCTGTATCTGCCATAATATTTAGGAGTAAAGAGGTTGTCATGGCACCATCACGAACAGCTTGATGTGGCTGGTAGAAGATACCGCCATTCTCTTCACCGCCTAAATTAGCATTCTCTGTTTTCATGGTTTGTGATACTGTTACGCTACCGACTTTGGTCCAGATTAATTGTCCTTTATAGGTTTCAACTGTGTCTTTAATCAAAGTAGATGAACTGACGGGTGTTACGATTTTCGCGCCTGGATTTTTTATTAAGTATTGTTTGATGACCACAGCAAAGGTCTTGTCTCCCCAATGGATAATTCCGTTTTCATCACAGAATATTGACCTGTCCGCATCTCCGTCGAAGGCAACACCCATGTCTGCGCTGATGGCTCTCACAATTGCTGATAGGTCACCTAAACTTTCTGGTCTTGGTTCAGGGAGTCTGCCGGGAAAAGTTCCATCTATGTTTGCATTAATGGTTGTTACTTTGCATCCTAACTCACGTAGGAGTGGCGGTAGAGCTATTCCACCAACACTGTTAGCGGCATCAATGACAACATGGAAATGTTTTGATTTAATTTTTTGAACGTCGACATGATTTTTAATTGCCTCTTTGTACTCGTCGTTAATTCCCGTTAGTTCTAGTTTAGTTCCTAAATGATCCCATGAAGCGAAAACAATCTTCTTTTCGAAGTAAATGCCTTCTATTTCGCTCTCTTGTTCATGAGAGATTTCTATACCATCGCTCCAGATTACTTTAATTCCATTATATTCCGGTGGATTATGTGAAGCTGAAATGATTACTCCACCGTCCATATTGTGATTTTTAACAGCGAATTGAATAGCTGGTGTTGATCCCATGCCTGCGGTATAAACATTGCAGCCTGTCGCCATTAAGCCTGAAATCACAGCTCTAGCAAACATTGGACCACTTGTACGTGCATCATAACCGATAAGAATTTTTTTTTCTTTTCCAAAAAAAGTTCCAATTGAGGATCCAAGATTGATTGCTACTTCAGGTGTCAATTCTATATTCACTACTCCGCGGACACCGTTTGTTCCAAAAAGCTTTGTGGTGCTCATGTTAACGTCATCCTGTAACTGTATCTATTTAATAGCGGCCTCCAGTTTTAAAGTTTTCAAGAGATTTCTTTTGCTGGGCATACCGCTGAATTCTCATGCAGGTCAACGTTGTCTTTAATCTTTGATTGATCGCCAACGATGCAGCCTTTTTCAAGTTTTGCGTGTTTACCTACATATACCCCTTCGCCGACTACGGCACCCTCTATTGATGCCCCATCGGCGATTTCGACATTTGAAAAAATAACTGAATCAGAAATTGATACATTCCGACCAACTTTAACATTCTTGCCTATAATTGCATAGGGTCCAATAATTGATTTTTCACCTATCGAAACCCCGTGATCAAACGCCACCGGATAATTCACTTTGAATCCATTTGGTTTTGGTTTTTCTATAGTGCTGCCTAATGAATCAAGAATAATTTTGTTAGCTTCCAAATATTCATGAGGTTTACCGATGTCCATCCATAAACCATCGATACAACAACCTACCATACGTTTTGCCTCAACAATTTTTGGAAAAACTTCACGCTCAATCGAGACTGCTCTATTCTCAGGTATATACTTGAAGATCTCTGGACTTAAGACATATGCACCTGCGTTGATAAGGTTGCTTGGTTCTTGACCCTTTGGCGGTTTTTCTACAAAACGTTTTATGGCTTCACCGTTTAGTTCAACTACACCGAAACTACAAGGATCTTTTATACTACAGAGCGCCATTGTTACCATCGCATTGTTCCTTTTATGCGTGTCAAGCAATTTCTTGTAGTCAATATCTGCAAATATATCGCCATTTAAAACTATGAATGGTTCTTTGCAGCCAAGAAGTTTTTCGGCTTTCTTAACAGGTCCACCGGTTCCAAGCGGTTTTCTGGGAGGATCAATTGAAAATCTAACCTTTAAACCACATTTTGGCGGTTTCTGTTGTCTAATATAGAATTGGGTTAACGCATTGACTGCAAGTATAGCCTCGTTTACGCCACCGCGGGCTAATCGTTCAAATATCCATTGCAATAGCGGTTTGTTGACTATTGGGAATAGGGTTTTTGGTCGTGCACAACTGAGTGGGCGTAGTCGCGTGGCAAAGCCACCTGCTAATATCAATGCTTTCACAATTTCACCTTGATTATGGAGTAAACTAAATAGAGTTTTTCATATAAAATAGTATGGATACTAAATCTTATGTCTGAAATGTCACAAGCATTTTATACTGTTAAACGAAGAAGGTTTATTCCCATTCAATCGTTGCAGGCGGTTTATGTGTAACATCATAGACGACACGTGTAACATCCGGGACCTCGTTTGTGATGCGCGTGGATATCTTTTCCAGTAGCTGGTAGGGGACCTTGGCAAAGCTTGCAGTCATTGCTTCTCGGCTTTCCATTGCGCGCACGGCAACCACAAAGCCGTATGCTCTTGCATCTCCTTTGACACCTGTTGCTTTTGTATCTGTAACTACTGTAAAGTACTGCCAGAGACCGCCACCTAATTCATTACGTTCGATTTCTTCTCTAACGATCTTGTCAGAACTTTTAGCAATGCAGATTTTCTCTTCAGTTAAAGATCCGATTATACGAACCGCTAGACCAGGACCAGGAAACGGTTGACGGTTAACAAGTTCCTTGGGTAAATCAAGTATTCGTGCGATTTTCCTTACTTCATCCTTGTAAAGATCACGGAGCGGTTCAAGAATTTTTTTAAAATTCATTTTTTCAGGAAGCCCCGCGACGTTGTGATGGCTTTTAATTATTTCGCTGTTTTTCCTAAAACCTGATTCGATTCTATCAGGATAGATTGTTCCCTGTATTAGGTATTCAGCGCCTGATTGTTTGGCAATTTCTTCAAATACACGAATGAATTCTTCACCCATAATCTTACGCTTAGTTTCGGGTTCTATTACACCCTGTAATTTAGACATGAAACGCTCATGGGCATCAGCTATGATGAAGTTGATATCAAATTTCTCAAAAGTCTGACGAATAGATTCCGTTTCTCCTTCCCTCATGAAGCCATGGTCAACATAGACGGCGGTTAAGTTCTCTCCAAGTGCTTTAGCTGCGAGTGCAGTAGCCACGCTCGAGTCGATACCACCGCTTAAGCCGATAATGGCTCTTCCTCTATTTATCTCACTACGGAGTTCATTTTCCATTTTACCTATGAGGTCTTCCATTTGCCAGTTAGCCTGGGCTTTGCACACTTGGAAGATAAAGTTATGAAGAATCCTTGTACCATGTTTGGTGTGGATGACTTCTGGATGCCACTGTAATCCATAGATAGATTTACTTTTATGTCTGTAAGCTGCGACAGGACAATTGCCTGTATGCGCCAATGATTCGAATCCTGGCGGTAGAGTCATGACTGTGTCGCCGTGACTCATCCAAACTTGTTCTTTATCGTTTAAACCTTCAAGAATACCTGCTGGTTTGTCAATGGTTACTTGGGTTATTCCGTACTCTTTACATGTTGCAGGTTCTACTTTGCCGTTGGATAACTGAACAAGAAGTTGATGACCGTAACATAAGCCAAGGATTGGCAAGTTAACTTTTAAGATAAG
>JAAZFA010000024.1 GCA_012511995.1 Thermoproteota archaeon
AAGATGATGTCGTCGAAATTACTGGTGGTCCCTTCAAAGGTATGCGTGCTAAAATCACAAGACTCGACAAATCAAAAGGCGAAGTTACCCTCGAATTACTTGAGGCGACATTCACTTTGCCTATCACAGTACATTCCGACTATGTAAAATTAGTTGAAAAAGCAAAAGCATAAAGTGATACAATATGGCAGATAAAAAAGTTGTAGAAGTAATCGTCAGCGGTGGTCAAGCCAATGCAGGTCCTCCATTAGGTCCAGCTTTAGGTCCATTAGGCGTCAACATTGTTGCTATCGTTAATAAAATCAACGAAGTTACCAAAGATTACGCGGGAATGAAAGTTCCAGTTAAAGTTAGTGTGGATACTGATGATAAAACCTTCGAGGTTTCTGTTGGAACTCCGACAGCTTCTGCATTAATTGTCGCTGAATTAAAAATCGAAAAAGGTTCAGGCACACCAAACAGCGTTAAAGTAGGTGACCTTAGTATGGAGCAAATACTAAAGATTGCCAAAATCAAGGTTCCCCAGCTCTTAGCGCCAGATGAAAAGAAGGCTGTTAAAGAGTTGCTCGGTACATGTGTAAGCATTGGTGTAACCGTTGAAGGTAAAGACCCCCGAGAAATCCAGAAAGAAATCGACACTGGTACCTACGATAAAGTATTCGGTTAACGGGATAATGTTAAGCGAATATTTTTATAATGGGTTTCTTATCCCCTATTGGCACGAGGCTTAAAAATGCCCCTAGACAACAAGACCATAACTGAAGCAATAAAACAGGCAAAGTCTAAAGCTGGAGACAAAAAGTTCAACCAGACAATAGACCTGATTCTCGATATTCAAGAAATTGATATGAAGACACCTGAAGGTAAAATCCAAGAGGTTGTCGAGCTTCCTCACGATACACTAAAACCAAACAGTGTCTGTGTTATTGCAAGTGGTGAAATCGCACTAAAGGCAAAAAACGCTGGCGCCGACCGTGTTGTAGAACGGGGCGACCTTGAAGATTTAAATGGTAAAAAGAAAGAACTCCGCCAACTCGGCAATAAATATGATGTCTTCATTTCTGAAGCACCGTTGATGCCTTTAGTAGGTAGAATCTTGGGTCCAGTTCTTGGTCCCAGAGGTAAAATGCCCGTTCCTGTTGCACCAAACGCAGATATAGTTGCTTTAATTAACAAGCACCGAAAAACTGTGGTTATTCGAATGCGCAACCAACCGATTATTCAAGTTCCAGTCGGCTCACAGCAGATGAAAGACGCAGATCTTACCGACAATGTTATGACGATTCTTCGTGTTCTTGACGGTAAATTAAAACGTGGTCTAAAGAACATAAAGTATGTGTACATAAAAACAAGCATGGGTGAGCCAATCAAAATCAAACCATAAGCGAGTGAATAGTATGCCATCCCAACAAGTATTACAACAAAAATCAAACGAAGTAGAAGCAATAAAAAACATATTTAAAGAATATAAATCCATCGGCATCGCCAGTCTCCAGAAGGTCCGTGCATCTCAATTACAAGAACTCAAAAAGAGTATGAAAGGTCAAGTTTACTTACGAGTCCTTAAGAACACACTGATCAAAATTGCTCTCGAAGAACTCAACCAAGAAGAACTTAAAAAGCTTGAAGAATACTTGGAAGGATCAAACGTTTTTCTTTTCACAGACCTAAACCCCTTCAAGTTAGCAATAATGTTGGAGAAGGGTAAAGTAAAAACAACCGCTAAAGCAGGTGACATCGCAGCAGACGATGTAGTCATTCCAAGCAGTAATACCGGTCAACCACCTGGACCAGTTATTAGCCAACTAAATGCCGTTGGTTTACCAACTAGAATCGAAAATGGTAGCGTATGGATTAGCAAAGATACACTTGTTGTCCGCAAGGGTGAAGTAATTAACGACCGTTTGGCAGGCGTTTTATCAAAACTCGGCATTAAAGCGGTTGAATTAGGTATATCGATGCGTGCAGTATACGACAATGGTCTAATGATTAGCGGTGATCAACTTAAAATTGACGTTGCAGCTACAAAGTGCACTGTTGAGACCAGTAACCAAGAAGCATTCGCACTTGCACTTGAAATCGCTTATACGACCCAGGATACAATCAAACCATTATTGCAGCGTGCACATCAGAAAGCAGTAGCACTCTCAGTTGGAGCAGCTATCCCAACAAAAGAAACAATAGCCGATCTAATTCGTAAAGCCAATGCAGAAGCAACCAGCCTTAACACGAAAGCTAAGTCGAAGGTTGCATAATAACCTTTTTTAACTTTTTATTTTTGCAAGCGGTCTAAAAAGACTGTTTAGTGGTTATAAGCGTGGTCCTATGTGTGAATAACTTCATGTGTATGTCCTATACGGTATGATGCACGCCATGCCCTGCCGATGACTGCTGATATTATTGCCGCCACCAAGAAAATTACAGTCGTCAAGAACAAATCACCGCCACTGAGAGACCACCCGTTAGAATCCAGACGAGAGGTGGCGCTAATGCCGCTATTGGGAACGCAAGAATAAACCGATAACGACTATGGCGATCAAAGCTATAATGATTAGAATTATGAGAACCCATAATAGAATGTTGAAATCTGTAGGTATGACAATTCTGTAAGGTATTCAAAAACAATAATTCTTCATCTTTAAAGAAAACTAAGTTAATTTTGAGTGTTTAGCGGTTTGCCACATATACACGATATATTGTGTGTGTTTAGTTGATGATGGGTTTTTTCTGTCGTTTAATTGTTATTTTTAACATGTACACTTTTCAATTACTTGATGGTAAGCGATATTTTTCGACATATTTCCATATAAACACAAGCAAGAGATAAACACATACGACATAACAAAAAACAAAGGGCTGATTTATTTATCTAAACGATGCCTGTATCCCTCATAATCCGGTAATCTGCGAGTATAATCTTCACACATTAGCGACGAAGAAATAATAAAATCAGCTG
>JAAZFA010000497.1 GCA_012511995.1 Thermoproteota archaeon
TGGATGTCCTCTCGTGTCCAGGGTATAAGGGATATACGTCTCAGGCCGCTTCGGTGGCAGGGCATATCAGTTCCGGGGAGCCTGTCGCGAATGAAGTTATGCTTGAGATCCTAAGCAAATCAATCAGGATTACAAATGATGATTTCGCAGGTTATCTGTCAGAGCCGGGACTTGACGGCAAGCCGTTCATTGAAAAGGAAATCCTGGACCAGCTTGCTGCCAGGATAGGAAAGATCAGGCATAAAAGAACAATCCCCGAAGATGATGAAGCGTATAACAGGGAGAACAGCTTGCTGATTGGGTTTTTTGAGAGGCACTGGGGAAGGGATTCTGTTACCGGAAGGAAAAAGAAATATGATCCAGCCTTCAGGCATGTTCGTCTGGGACCGGTTGAGGGAAGAAGATTTAAACATTTAGGGGACATCGGGGAGATACTTGCTGAACAGATATTAAGAGAAAATGGATTCACAGATATCAGGAATCTTAACAGCATAAAAAAGAATTTTGTTTTCGCTGATTATTATGCGGAAAAGGATAGAAACAAATACCTGATCTCGGTAAAAGCGCGTAATAAGTTTGAGAATAACGGATCTCTGAACACGCGGTACAAATTAGGCAGAAACCTGGAAAGCAGGATTGAAAGTGCACTGAAGATGGAAGAGTTCAGGGATTGTATACCTGCATGGCTGGCAATAGTTCTTGAAGCGGAGACATACAGTGCATTTTTCGGGTTGATCAAAGAGCTTGATAACAACCATGGAATACCAATGTCTCAGAAGGCGAAAGAGTCGTACCTATGTTTGGCAATGGACACTCCGCACGAATTTGATCCGGATGGCTTTAAGAATATTTATAACAATAAATAATTCTGGTAATGTCAAAATCTGAAAGATTATACCCGGAAAAGAAAAGTATTGATGCGAACATATTGAATAGCCTGAATACACAGCAGATTATTGAATTGATAGAATTATGCAAAAAAAAATTGCAGTATGATGGAGTAATAAGAACGGGCAGTATTTTAAGACTACACTTAATTCCTGTTAGCCAGAAAGTTTGAACTAATATCACAAAATTTCTAAACAAGTAGGCACTATGCATCTTTATTTCTTCATGCCAAATAAAGAATTAAAATTATCAACTAGTTTATTATATCTTTCTATAACCTCAGCTTCTTTATCTACTTTAGTTTTATGGAAACTAACCAGATTCTTAACTTCCTCAAAATAATAACCCGGGTAAGGATAGTCAAGGTTAATATTATTCTTTATAATGTGTGATACAATATCTGATTTTGAATAATCACTTTCACTATTTAAATACATACAGAACCAGAGCTTTTGCTCGTACTCTGAAAAGTATTCGTTATTGATGTTTTTAAGAAACCTCATAATAACTGATTGGGTTTTCCAGTCATAAGATGTGGACCACCATAAATCGCTCAATGCTTTACACAGGTTCTTAAAAACCTTAAAGAACTTAATTTCATCAGTTGTTCCGTATAATTCAAGACATTCATAAACATTCTCTTCGAAAAGATCCCATAAATTATTAACATCATCAGCCAATTGCATTTCAGCTTCTGTGGGTTCATAATTTTTATCAAATCCTATATACCCCTTAGTAAACTTCCTGATAGCTTGATCTTCAGGCGGTAATTCTTCATTTTCCTTAGGCTCGACTACTTCGCCAGTGGCAGGATCAATAGAAAACGAATACTTGTTTCGCAGTCGGTAAAGTTCGTTCTTAATAGGTTCTTTTTCGTATTGCATATCGATAAATTTTAAGTTTCATTTAATAATGCAGATTAAGAGTTGAAATAGATAAGTTATTAACATATAAATATCTGAATGTCAATAAAATAAACGATTTTTATCTGATTAAAACCTTGGGAATCAGTATATTAATGGACATATCTCACTTTATATCATTAATCATGATCCCCAAGGCGAAAGAACTCAAGTTAATCTCTATCTATTTGTATATCTGTGATATATTTGATTCAAGATTAAAAGGCACATGTCAGCGTTTCAGTAATAATAGCAATCCTGATTTTACTGATCAGGAAGTTATAACAATTTATCTCTATGCAATGAACATAGAATAGCGGTTAAAGATAAAACAAATACATCAAAACGCGAACGACTGTTCCTGGTTTCTTTTATTGCCATCCTATGAAGCCTTCAATGTGAGAATAAACCGCCTTAATGAAGCTTTCAGGATTTTATCTGAAATACTGCTTTCAGAAAATTACCCACCTGATCGTGATCTGAATACAAGTGTGATGGATTCCTTACCTATTAATTACCTGTTCGGGAAAACGCAGTCCTTCTGTAGCCAAAGAGATAACAGATAAA
>JAAZFA010000496.1 GCA_012511995.1 Thermoproteota archaeon
CAACGTACCCTTATCAAACCACAAACGAAACATAACAACAAATACCCCAACATCAATCAATTAACCTTACGCAAACCACTCCAAAAAACAACAGAGCAGACGACCCGAAAAAACCTACAATAAACCGCTCACATGCTTGCACACTACGCAGAATACGTCAATATAGGTGGAAACAAAACAGCAGCATACGAGCAAACAAAACTAATAACCTAACAAGCTTTTTGCTGGAAAACATAAATAGTACATCATCCGATTGAAGTTTCATGAACATCTCCTTAACAGGGAACCCCTTTGTTGATACAGGTCTTGCAGTCCTTGCTGCCAAGAGTGGATGCAGCAACATAGGGGAACTAACCCTTGAAAAAATAAAGCAAATACATGGTGATGGAAGCGAACTTGCACGGCGTAATTCTAAGTTAAAAAGTATGACTATTGTTTTTACCGTTAATTCCCTTGCTACCCATCCTGGAATTAAACCTGTTGAAAAAAGAAGCCAATTCTATGCTGCAATTACCTCAGCATTTCTTAATATGATTGGTCTTGAAGACTCTAACGAAAGGTGTGAAAGCTGTGGTAACCCAAAAAGCCTAAACATAGATAGAACTATTGCAGACACACTAATACCGCTGGGATATAAAAAAGATGATGTTAGATATACAGGGAGAGATTGGTTCCAATTAGCAGGAAGTATTGGTAGCGATGCACAAGCGTTGCCTGCTGGTTCTCGGTCGCCTAATTTATGCGCAAAATGCCTCTTTTCAGTTCATTATCTACCACAGGGTGTCATTCTCCGGGAAGGTAAGCTAACAGTTTTTCAATCAACCTCTACTGAACTCTGGTACGATTTGATTGAGCCAATCGCTACTGAACTAGATGAACGTATTATGGCTGGTAAGTTCGAAACATTAGGTTCTAAAGAAGGAAGTGTGGCTATTCTCAAAAAAACATTTGATGCAATGCATAAACTAAGGAGAATGGAGACAGGTATCTCACTCTTCATATGGATGTTCTCAAATTCAGGGCAAGGACCTGACTGCAAAATTGAAGAAGTTCCCAATAATGCCTTACAATTTTTATTTAAGGCTTATACCTCTGGTTACAAGACAGAGATTTTGCAGCTTGTTTCTAAAGAAGGAGCGCCTGAAAATTCATTTCTTAACTGCATATCTGCTGGAAAAGATTACAATCGACTTTATCCCTACAAAAAGAGTAGTGGTGTACAACCTGAATTGTTTATGCTTTATCAGACAGAAGTATGTAGCGTGCAAAAAGATAGTCTTTTAACCGCATATAAAATTGCACGGCACTTAAAGGGAAAAATGCCTGACAAGAAAAAGCATGAAGTAACAGTAACGGAAATTACTACAAATCCTGCTCTTAAGAGTAAGATTAAACGCCTTATAGTTGAAATGGTTGAGGACGGCAGCCTAAGTTATGGTGAATACGCTAAACTTTTTGCTGAGGACTCAGGGTACTACATCGGAACAAAAGGTAACGCTTGGAAATACATTATGTATTTCTTCTCTAATACCGATTGGATCTCGCATGAAACAGCAGATTCAGATACAATTGTGCCTTCTAATTTGCAATATGTAGCAAAGCAGATTTTCGAGCAATATATAGGTGAAAAAGGTAGAAGTCGGTTCAAAAAAGAAGTTTTGGAAAAGTTTGCTTTAGGAAAAATAGGTACCCCTTGGCTACGAAGGCAATTCCTAAAGAATGCGTTAATTAGCGAAGGATTTGATTATGAGACTTGGAAATCCTTATCTTCAGGTCAGAATGGAAGAGCGACTTTCTTTGAAGCACTTTATAGGTTTAGGCTTTTATGGACTGAATGGTTCAGAACAACCGTCTTGCCTAGCGGTATAGAAGCGCCTAAGATAGAGGACCAACCGGATGAGTTAGGGTTACCCTCGAATGTTAAAGCAGATGTTTACCAGATTGTTCTTAATTATCTTGACCAACGAGGGAGTGAGCGATTTGCTAAAGAGTTGGTCGCTGGTTTAGTAACTGGTGAGAAAGGACTTTGGTGGTTTAAACAAAAACTTGCAGCTTTAAACCAAGGCTATTCTGATGAGCACTTTTGGGAAACCTTTCTAACAGATGAGGAAGGATATTCTATCGCAACCATTAGGCTATTTCAACTAAGCTTAGAATTGATAAATGTTTATAGGCAACAAGCTTTTAAACCAAACAAGCAATATTAGATACTATGTCCCAGAAACAAATACTTACACATATAGCCGGAACTTTCCTTGTGGAAGCTCCTGCATCATTTCTTAACGGAGCAGGCTTAGGAGATGGTGAAAACCGCAATGTAACTCTGCCTAAAACCTTCAGAGATGGCAGAGAACGAGTGCCCTACGTTTCTTCTCAAGCTTGGAAAAGATGGCTCCGTAACACTTTGATTGAAGAAACTAATTGGCCGGCTAGTGTGCTTAGGCCAATCGACCTGTCTACAAAAGGGACGACAAATAAGATTGGCGGCGAATTTAACCCAATTGATTTTCCAGAGGACGACATTTTTGGATATATGCGAGCTGAAGCCAAACAAAAGCGTCAACTAGATGGTGTCGAGGGTGAAAACGAGACCTCCGAAGGAGCAGAAGGAAAAGGCGGGAAAAAAGTAAAGCCACTAATAAGAGCGTCGCCTTTTAGTGCATCAATCTTATGCTCAATCAGAAAATCTGGTTGGCAAGGGCGTGATAATGGGATTGTTCATTTAAAGGAGGGAACTCCATTGCCCTATACTACGGAATTTTACCATACACATTTGGAAGGGGTTTTTTCCCTAAACTACCTGCGGTTAGGTGTATTTTGGAATATAGGCGACAGAGTTGAATTAGACGAATTAAAGATAGACAAATTGCTTAATGAAGGGAAAATTAAAGTAGTAAAAGAAGAGAAAAGCGGCAAAGTTTATGAAGCGATTGACGTTGCTGAGAAGCGGAAAGAGCGCGCGTCTGAGCTATTGAAGGCGTTGGCACATCTTAGGGGCGGGGCAAAACAAGCAGCGTTTGGTACGGATGTAGCACCAAAAGCTCTCATTTTGGCTGGTGTAACATGTGGGAACCCCATGTTCAATAGTCTCTTTTTTGACGATGGAAATGGACCTTATTTAAAAGTTGACACACTCAAAGAGATAGCAAAGGATTATTCTGATAGGATTGTAACGACCATATTTATAGGCATCAGGAAAGGGTACCTCAAAAATGAATCAGATGTACTTCAACTTCAAAGTGTCTCAGATTTGGGTGTCACCTTTAAGGTTCTTACCCCTATAGAGTCGGCTCAAAAAATGGCAATGGTTCTGACTTAAGTATGTCAACAGTCGCGGCCCTTCACATTAAAATGGAAGGGTTCACCGCTTTCTTTAAACACCCCCTAACGATAACGGGAACACAAATTTCTTTGCCTTGTCCACCTTACAGTACACTCTTGGGAATGTTAAGTGCCATTGCAGGAAAAGTAGTTCAGCCCTCGGATACAAGAATTGGTTTTGAGTTCTATTGTTCTTCAAGAGATATTGAAATAGAAAAAACCGACCGCTTATCAATGGCAAAGGGCGTTCTGTCGCCTCATAGGGCAGGGCAGGGCATTATCAAACGTTATATCTATTTTCGGCCAGAGCTTGATTTGTATGTGACCAACCTTGATCTTGAACAAGCATTCCTTTCTCCAGTTTCAACGCCTTCTTTTGGACGCTCACAGGACATCGCTTGGATAAAAAAGATAGAACGTGTCCAGTTGACTGAGCTACCTTCAGGAAAGCTTGGTGCAACTCTAATTCCAGAGATTAAGATGAATATTCCTTCACTACTTGTTCGATGCCCCGAATGGTTTGAGAATAACGTTGAAGGTAGAACAAGAATAGCGGGTCCTTTTGGGTTTTATCAAGGGTTACTACCTACTACGCGGGAGCGTTTCTTGGTAACGATGAAGAGCCTTTATCACCCATCTAATTTGACCGATGCTCAAAACGTAATTTACCTTCACCAATGGATTCAACAATGACTGGGCAAACGAAGATATTGGCAAAGGGTAATGGAGAAACTTTATCAGAGCATACTTTGCGTTGCCTTGGTGTAGCGGAAGGGGTGCTCGCAAATCTTCCTTTTAATCAAGACATAGTAACTTCTATAAGGGCTGATCTTTTTGATGCAATAGCCGTGCATGATGTTGGGAAAGCAGCGGTCGGTTTTCAGAGATCATTACAACCGGGCGCAAAGAGGTGGGGTCACAGACATGAAGTTATCTCTGCGGCATTCGCCTCAAATCAAAAACTTAAACCAGAAGTAATCTTTGCTGTTTTAACGCACCACCGTTCAATTCCAGCAGATATGACTTGTTCAAGCAAGGGTTGTTTGGGCTTTGAGGAACTTCCTCTTGCGCCTGAACCATACCCTGTTTGGTTTCAGATGGCAAAGGAATGGAAGCAAAACCTATCATCATTTATAAATGAATGGAATCTAATTCTTAACAATGTCAAAAGCAACAAACTTAGCTCTCAAGTAGGTCTTGATTACTTATCGATAGATGATGGTTGGTTGAATCGATATAAGCAACTTCGCAAAATTGAGCCTAAAAGCCGATTTTACGCTGCAACTCTTCGTGGATTGTTGATGTCTTGTGACCACATTGGTAGCAGCAATACTAGCTTAGTTTTCCCAAAAGTGCCAGACATTTCAAAAATCAACATAGCTGTTCCTTGTCTTTTTAGCTTCCAGAGGAAGGCAGGTGCAGTGAAAGGTAATCTAATTTTGCAGGCACCTACTGGTTCAGGGAAAACCCTTGCAGCCCTTCTTTGGGCAGGTAGGAACCAAAAAATAAAGGGCAGACTTTTCTATTCGTTACCAAATACTGCCAGTATTAATGCTATGTATATGCGCTTATGCAATAGCTACTTTGGACGAGACACTGTAGGTTTAATGCACTCCCGTGCAGTCTCTTCTTTATACTCAATCTGGGAAAATGAAGACGATTCGCCCTTAATTCAGCAAAAACAGGCGCTTATGGCTAAGGCACTTGCACGAGAATTATGGTATCCAATCCGTGTCTGTACTCCTCACCAAATTCTAAGGTATACGTTGCATGGCAAGGGTTGGGAGTTAATGCTTTCGGAGTTTCCGAATGCTTGCTTTGTCTTTGACGAAATTCATGCCTATGATCCAATTGTAACAGGTTTTATAATCGCCACGGCTAAATTAGTTTGTGAGTTACACGCTTCGTGTCTTTTTCTCTCAGCAACTATGCCTGAGTTCCTAAGGCAGATGATAACTTTAGAAATAGCGCATGCACAGTTTTTATTTCCTAGTTCTGAAGAGGAACTGGATCGTCAAATACTTGATAAGCGACGTCATGACGTGCAAATTTTGGATGGAGCAATTTTTGAAAATATAGAGCTAATTTTGAAAAAAATCAATGAATCTAAATCAACACTTATAGTATGCAACAATGTCCCCTCAGCCCAAAGAGTTTTTGCTGAGATTCAGAATAGAGGTATCAAAGACTCCTTGCTATTGCATAGTCGTTTTTGCCGAAGAGATAGAAACGAAATCGAAAAAACAATTCAGTCAAGGCTGCCTAAAGTTCTTGTTGCTACTCAAGTTGTTGAGGTAAGTTTGGATGTTGATTTTGAACAAGGTTTTTTCGAACCAGCACCAATAGATGCCACAATTCAGCGGCTAGGTAGAGTCAACAGAAAAGGTGATCGCCCACCAGCTAACGTTGTAGTTTTCAAAGAACAAATCAGCAAACATTCTGTTTACAGCAAGGACACAGTCAATAGATCGTTAGCTGAATTGGAGC
>JAAZFA010000268.1 GCA_012511995.1 Thermoproteota archaeon
TGTCTCTGTTTTTTTGTGCAAACGAGGTTACTGTCCGATAACTCTGATCTGTTATTGATTCTAACAATAATCTCTCTATATTGTCAAAGCTATCTGAGAAGAATTAGCAGTATTAATGTCCGAATTAACCTCTGAGCGAGAATTGACTATTCCGTTTGCATGATTAGTATTGGTTAATCCATCATTTAGAGTTGTACTAACGCTGTTTTGTCAGCTGTTATCTGTGGAAGAAGGTAATGCACAGTTGCAAAATTGCTACTAACAAGGATTGCTGTAACTAAGAGTGAAATGATAAATTTAGAAAAAGTTGCTCCTTATTCTGCTTCACTTCACCAGTTTAGCCCTAGCTAGTCTACTTAGGTTTTATAAACCACCTGTAAAATCCCAAAATTTTTAGTATAGAAATGGTGAGTCTGTTCCTACTCCAACGGTTAGTAAAACCCCATATAGAAGGGAGAGAGGTTGATTAACCGCTTCACAGGCTCTCCTCACCAAGCGAGTAAACGCTTTTACGTTAATTTAAACCTTATCTAAGTTTAGGCATTTTTTCGTATTATCGGTTGAATCGTAGAGATTAAGAGTGATTTTTATTTTTAAGAGAATATTTTGGAAAAACAAAGGAATTGCTTACTATAACACTTATTGAAGCATTTTGGGGCATTAATAATTAGAGATGCTGACTGATAAGTTTGGCAACGTCAATTGCTGATAAGTCATAATTGCATTGAGTGCATGATTTTTGAACTTCTTGTTTTGCACCGATTTTCAATGGTGTACCACAATGACAGCAGAAATACGTTAATGTTTGTCCTCGTTGTATTAATTGTCCAATGGCTTCATCGAGGTTCATAGGGTGATGCGGTTTTTCAGTTATTTTTCTGCGTGTTTCTGCAGCTTTTTCTTTTAGGCCAAGGGTTTCGTATTCTTTAGCAGCTTCTTCATATCTGCCGGCGAGTTCTAACTTTTTAATTTTAACTTTCGCAATTGTTTCTGGGTCCCTGCTGGTTGTGTAGTAGTTACATTTTATGTTTTGTACATAAGGTTCGTCTAGGTCCGTTCCGAATAGTTCGCAGGTGCCTGATTGGAAGAAAGCGCAGGCTATACAGCTGTTTTTTCGGTATTCTGCATCGAGTGTTTTGTAGCAGGTGGGGCAAACTTCGACTGTGTTGCCACCTTTGACCGTGCTTAATGCTATGCCACGGTAGGTTCGGGTGCAGACTGGACAGGTAGATTTCATATTTGTTCAGGGAGAAGACGATGTTATGGCTTATTTATATTCTTCAAGAAAAAGTAGGGTTTGCTCTAATAGAGAAACGGTTCGGCTGGCGGCAGAGTTATTTGGGCATACTCTAAATACTTGGATTAAGATACTTTTTGGATATGGAGTTTGTGTCTCCAAAGTCGCCTAGAAAAAGTAGACTTTCAAAGCTTGACGGCAAAAATAAACGTATTAGAAGAATTAGTGCCCAAAATGTAGAAGAGAGGCGCATTCCAACTGAGCAGGATATCGTGGAGCTAACGCTTAAACGCTTGCATATTTTAGGTAAACAAAGGTTTGGGGTTTTTCCTTATAGCGAGCATTTTGATCGTTGGGCAGCAACGGTGGAGACGGTTCTAGCAGAGTTTATTTCTAACCCAAGTATTGGTGTGGACGACGAATTTGTAGTTGGATGCAAAATGACACTTGATAGGGTTAATGTTAAATTGGGCGAGATTCGATGTAGGGAAGCTTCAGTCGGTCAGGAGATTAGTAAGCTTTCTGATTATAAGAATCAGCTTCAACAGATCGACAATGAATTCTTTTCTAGATTAAGTATTGTAAGGGGTCAAAATAATAGTAAAATTAGAAGGCTAAATCAAAGTATAAGCAAACTCAAGGAAAAGCAAGATAAGATAATAAAAACTAAGTCAGGTTTTTTTCATCGAGTTTCCAAGAAAGAGAGGGAGCGTAGGGAAGCTTTGATAGTTGAGCAAATAATCAGCAAGCAGACTGAATTGGAAGTAACAATGCTTGATTTGAAATACATGTTAAAGATGCTGCAGGAAGGTTTTGATAAGTGTAGGGATCCTATTTTTGAGGAAATTAAGATTTCGCAGAAAAGGGTTGATGCTCTAGAGACGGATAGTTCCCTAGAGGAGCGATGGTTCGCCTGTGAAGCTCTTATTGACGAGTTAAACTTATTTTTGCAGAGAAAATCTCAGTTGAAGTAAGCTCTTTAATGGCAAAGGGGTGTCATAGGTGGTAGCTGTGGGTGGGAATCTTTTCGTTCGACGGAATTTTTTATTGGGAGTTTTTGGTCGTTTAACATTAGCGTTAAGGTTGCTGTCACGTTTGGAATTCTTCGTAGTTTAAACGTTACTAGCTCCTTTAGGTCTTCGTTTGAGTTTGCTGTGGCTTTTACAATTAAGTCGTAGACGCCATAGGAAACGTATGCTTCTTGAATGCAGCCAGTTTTTTTTGCTTCATCTAAAACGTACCCTTCAAAACCGGGAGAGATATTGAATAACACATATGCACTTGGCATCTTCCATCTCCACAAACATATTTAATGTATAATGCATAAAACATTTGCGTATAATTCAGTATTATCTTCCTTACTAA
>JAAZFA010000269.1 GCA_012511995.1 Thermoproteota archaeon
ACGGTTCCGTCGTTGAAAGTAAAATTAAAAGTTGAGGCTTCTTTGAGTACATTCCAAGTTGACCCTTCATCTTGTAAGATGAAGGTGTTTCTTGTTTCACCCACTACAAACCCATTTATACCGATTAAATTAGAGTTTGAACTGGCTGATACTAAACCTTTAGTTCCGATGAATTCATAGCGGATTATATCAGGAGTTATTTTCATTTGGGAGCTTTCTCCTTAATTACTTCTTTTTTGGCTTTGGCTTTTTTTGCTACTTTTGTTTCTTTTTTTGGTGTCCCGGGTGCCTTGCGTAAACCAATAGCTTGTTCATTTTTTACTGTGAGGATTTGAGCGATTGTTTTTCGAAGGTGACGTATTCGGGTTGGGTTTTCAACTGCGCCACCTGCATGAACCATAGTTCGTATACGTGTAAGTTCAATGCGTAAGTCTATTAATCGTTGTTCGCGTGCTTCAGGGGTCATTTCAATAATATCTTTCATGCGCATTATGGGGGCCATTTACTGTTTTTCCTCCGCTTGTTTTGCTTCTTTTGGTTCTACAGTTTCAGGATTGCTAGTGACTTCTTGTGCTTTGTCGGTTGGTGTTGGCTCGTCTATTGGTGTTGCTTGAGGTGCTATTTTGGGGGTTGCTACCAGTGTTGGTTCTTGTGCAACTACGATTGGTTCTTCTTCCTCTGTAGGTTGGATGATTACAACTTTATCTGGGAAATATGCGTCCGGCGGCATTATTTTTACTCTTACACCAATCATACCGGGTTTTAGTTGGACGTGTGCTACGGCTGTTTTCATGGCACGTAATGCAGGTTCACCGACGATTGGGTAATGACCTGCACGGAATTTCTCAAATCGTGCACGTTCAGTAGTTAGTTTGCCGCTGATGACGATTTCGCATCCGAGTGCACCAGCTTCCATAACTTGGTTGAGCGCCCAGAAACCTGCACGCCTAAAATGTACTCCTCGTTCAAGTGCTGAGGCAACGCGATTTGCGATGACATGAGCGTTGAATTCTGGAACTTCGATTTCGGATACCGAAATTTGGGGATTGGAAACTTTGAAGTTTTGTTCTAATGAAGAGGCTAATTCTTTGATGGTTTCTCCGCCTCTGCCGATAACGATACCTGGACGCATTGCGTAGATAACTACGTGTGTGCCCAGAGGTGTCTTAGATATGTTTACTCCACCATATCCAGCCCTTTCTAGTTTCTTTTCCAAAAACTCATCGATTTCGGTTCTTTTAATAGATTCTGTTATGAATCGTTTGACTATACTCATTTATTGTTCTCCTGCGGTGGGTTTCTCTTCGAGCACAATTTCGACATGCGAAGTAATTTCAAATTTCGGTGAGGCTCTACCATGTGCGCGTGGCGTGTAGCGCTTTAGTTTGACACCTTGATAAGCTGCACTGTGCATGACTCTTAAGCGGTCAACATCTAAACCTTTATTTTCTGCGTTTGCTTGTGCCGCTTGTAACACATGAAGTATGGCATTAGCTGTTTTTATTGGGTATCTACCGACACAATGTTTTTGCATGCCACCTTTGTGGCCCAGTTTCTTAGTGTGTCTTGTATAAGGAACTGGTTTTGATTTGGCTATTACTGCTCTTAGGAAATCTTTTGCTCGGTCTAGATCCATGCCTCTTATGGCTTTAGCGACTTCCCTAGCGGCTTTGTGGGATACCTTTAATTCTCTACCGCTGGCTTTCGCTGTTTTTTCTGGATTAAGCATTTCGTTGATTATTGAGTATCCCCATTTTGGCATTATTATTTCTCCGATGCGCAATCAAACACGTAAAAGCGATTTATATGGCTTTCCGTATCAGAACTAAGATTTTGCTCTTAACTGACTAAGTGCTTGTTCCGGCGAGGAACTATTCGAACGCCATGAGGTGTATTAATTTTTGATAACGTCTACTCTTTTATAGTTTACCCAAAAAACAGGGAGAAACGAATTTTTTGCTTGTTTTTCTTTGATAAAAATTTATTGATTTAATTAGTTACCAAAGTTAAAAAAACGTTATTTGAGCAGTAATCTGAGTATAAACAAAATAGAGTCAGGGTGGTAGCTTTGTGCCGCATATAGGACAGAATTGCGCTTCTGCGCCGACTCCATTGCCACATTGAGAACAATATTCTGCAGAGGCATACTGTGTTGGCTGCGTATACTGTGCATGCGAGTGGTATTGTTGTCTTATGGTGTATGGTTGGTGTGAAATTGCGAGTATACAACCGATTAA
>JAAZFA010000270.1 GCA_012511995.1 Thermoproteota archaeon
GACGATGACTTTATCATTGAATTGTCAGATGACCATGAAGAAGAAAGCGAAGGTAGCTTAACTGCCTCAGGAATCGCTGAGTACATTCGCTTTAACTGTTGCCCACGATTCTTCAAACTTAAATTCGAAGGTAAAGAAGTTCGTAAGCGTACTTGGCCTGAAGCTTTCCGTCCCATCAGCCCCCTTCTTTATGGTACAGGCAAAGCTCTCGAAGAAAAAAAGGTGGCTGAACTCCAAGCGAAGGCTGCTGAATATTTTGATTTTAAAATTTATGATCCTATTCGTTGGGGCAAAAGAGGATGGGAAAAAGCAGAGGATTCCATGAACAACCTTCGCTATTTAATCGAACATCAAATTTCCCAAGGTGGAAAAGATGACCAGAGACCCATCCTTATTTATCAAGTTCCAATGAAAGGAACTATCGGCATATGGGAAGTCAAAGGCATCGCCGACTTAATTGCAGTTTGGCCTCTTAAAAACGGCAAAGTGCGTGTTCGTATTTTCGAATTGAAATCTAGTTGGAAAGAGCAGACTGCTCATCGGATCCAAGTAGCAATCTATGTTATCCTACTTTCAAGGGAGTTAGGAGGTTTGTCTGCAAAAGTTGATATTGAAGGTGGGGTAATCAATCGTGAAACTAACATAGAAAGCCTTAACCCAGAAAAACTTCCAGAATTCAAGCTAAGTCCCCTCATCCAAGATGTAAAACGCCTCCTCGCTAAAAATGGCGAATTAAACCGCATTCATAATACACCTCTTGAGAAGGTGGAATTTCAGCTTTGTTGGATGTGTGACAACTGTGGCTTTAACGAATGTTGTATAGTTTGTGCAGTAGAAAACGAAAGTATTGCTCTACTTAACCTTAGTCGAGGTGAGCAAAAAGCCTTAAGTCATTATGGAGTTGAGAAGCTTGAAGATTTAGCAAGGCTCAAATCTGTAATTGATCACACAAACCCTCGACCCTACAACTTCAAAACCATACCCGCTAAGGACCCACAAAAAGTCTACGAATTATCAACTGACCCCATAATCGGTGCTAAACTTGATTGGCTTATTGAACGTGCACAATTCATGCTCGGTGGTATTAGACCCAGTAGTCCACATGCCAGTAAGAGCCGTTGGATGCCATGGTTAACTGGGACGGGGTATGGTAGTCTTCCAGAAGACAGTCCGTCTGCCGGCATAGATTCAAAATTACTCTACAATCCAAACGGTATGATACGCATTTATCTCTTCGTTGAATGGGATTACATGCTTGACGTTGTCTCTATGATTAGCGCAAAAGTCAGTTGCACTAAATACCGCGGTGAACCTCTCTATGTCTCACAAGTAATCAAAAATCTCCCTGATGACCGAAATAAATGCCTCGATGAAGAAAAAACGATGATGGAGACTTTTTTCAAAGAGTTAACTCAAGCTATAACAAAAATTGCCAACGCTGTGGGTAGTCCCGACCAAGCACCAATTCACCTCTATTTTTTCAGTCGCAAAGAACGTGATGCACTCATGAAGGTCGTTTGCCGTCAACCCTCACTCATCAGTGCAAGAGCAGTACGTGACCTCTTGGGACTTCGGCAAGCTATCGATCAACCTATGTTTTCGATAATTCAAGATGAAGTACTCCATCGAAAAGCACTACGTTTTCATAGTTCAGGTTTGTTGCCAATTCTTGAACAAGCATCTTTCTTTAAACGGGACAACTGGCATGCAAAGCGTAAGGACAACTCAATAGTCGACCTTAGTATGGTATTTAGAGACGGTTTATTCAATTACTCTTTACCCTTCCACCGAAACCCAAACGGGGCCATCACGTTCCTCAAAGAGGGCAAGAACGACGGTTATTACCCAGCGCGCGCCCGATACGGTGACCAGTTACCCATCGAATATATCTGGGGCGTTAAGGGCCGCTTAGATAATTTTGAACAGGTCAAAGGTCCGGCTAAAATCCTTCTTGATAAGCGAAAATGGTGTGATTATATCCAGAAAAACCGTCGTATAACTGATGAAGAACTAAATCTTATGGGTCAAAAAATCTGCATGGCTCTTGAACATATTGAGCGCTCGCTAACGATTCGCAACCGGCGCTTAGGGAAGAAACCGATTGAAATACCCAAAATTAGTGAATTCTCGCTAGGTGAATCAACTTTAGAACGCAGCTGTAGAGAATTTTTAGACTTAGAGTATTTCTCAAAACGACAGGAGATGTATCAACACTATGCCATGCTACCTTACCAACGTGTCGCGTCCGGGAGGTCAGTGATTTTCCAGTGTACACGCGTAGATGACCTTGAATCAGACTTCATTGTTCGAGGAAAACTAATCTATGAAGGTGTCTGTCTATCCAAAACGGGGTGTGTAGCAAACGCTTGCCGTGTTAAGGGGTCTGACGGCTCTAGTAGTGGGGATTGGATGGTTGTTACTGAGCTTAAACGCAATGAGCACGGACAATTTGAGGAAACTGAGAAACGCTCGCCATCTGAAGTTGAGAAATCTGCCCGAGCAATTGTCCATAAAGTAGACATACCTAACCTTGAAGTTGTCATTAAAGTAGTTACTTGGCCAAGAGGTAAAGGCAGTAAATATAGTGCATGGCATAATCTTCCAACTACTGATCCAGAAAAAGCTCAAAATAAATTCATGCAATTATTTGAAGCAGGACGTTACTATATCCTCGA
>JAAZFA010000025.1 GCA_012511995.1 Thermoproteota archaeon
AACCTTTTGTTTAGTGATTATTCGTTTTCTGCCTAAACGTTACCGCCATTGTTATTATAGTGATTGTTGTCGTCAGGGCAGCAAGGAAAAGGTTGGTCAATAAATTAACTGAAATGCTGAGTTCATAGATAACATCACCCTGCAAGCTTTTAGCTTTGAGTTCAGTCTGCTCTTGCGCCTCCACTAAATCATAACGAAGCCCCTCTCGCTCCTCAAAGAGCCTATCTTTATGCATTGCCCTCACACTTTTTGCGCAATTGCCCGCTATGATATCGCGTAAGCGTAAAATCTCAATTTTATCCAGCCCCGGAGTCTTCAGAGCCTCCAAAGCCGCAGCCAACATCTTGAGCGTCTCCTCGATGCTTGGCAATTCTTCGGGGATTTCAAGTATGGTAGAACAACAACAAGTGGAATTTTTTGGCTGTTGTTGTTCTTTCACAAGCCCTAATTTTATGAGCTTTTGGCGAACCGCCTCTTCTGTGTAGTCCCTGTTGAAACTGAAAGCTAAGACGCAAAGGTCAGAGATTCCTGACTTGTACTAGGATTGGAGTTTGTGCTCGTCATCTGCGGACCATGGTTTGCCTCCCCCCAAAGGATTTTTCTGCAATTTCAGGAAAAGAAAGAAAAGTCTGAAACTAATGAGTGAAATGCGGGACTGGCGCTACAGTTAGAAAAAGTTGAACAAACATTTTTTCACTGTTCAACTACCTTCTAAAACAACACGGCATAGAATCCACATAATTCAGCCTGGGTTCAACAATGAATCCAAGAATTATGGTACATAAGAAATGAAAGAAGAATACAAAAAACATTACTTCTCTTTGCTTAATAGTAGTTTATACCAGAAAGATTACGTTTTGGTCATAATTAACTATGATGACTATTTACCGTTCAAAATAGAAGTAGTAGTGCCTATAGGGTGTTGCCGACGACTACTTCTAAGCATTAGCGTCTTGACAATACGCTTAGGGAGTTTGTTAACAATTTTTTGTTCCCCACATCTTTTTATTATAGTCTTTTAACTATAACATTATAGTAATTTACTATAATGTTTGAGATAAAGAGTCATGGATAAACCACAATTCAAATCCTAAACACCTTAGACTCAAAATAGATGGCAAGCGAAGACACGAAAACAAATTTTGCATAAGCATGTGTGTTGGGGGCGAAGAATTGGATGACACCCAACACGTTATCGACCAACTGGCCATGTTACAATCTAAGCTACTATTCGGATCAGTCTGCAATAGACAACTATTTCCTGTCAAATGTTAAGAACAACCTGATACCACAATGGACCGCATGCCTACAGATTATGGGTGGATAACTTTGACTATCATGCAAAGCATTTAAGCCGAAACACCTCATACATCGTTCTGTTACCACAGAAAAACGATGCGCCAGACAAAACAGAAAACGAGGTTTAAGACAGGTTCCGCCTTGATCCCTTGGTTAGCCTTGTCTTTATTAACGAAGAAGGGGCAATCTACAGAGTAAACTGACACACCGAAATCAAGGGTGGACTACATCGCTGCTTTGATAAGTGAAAACAAAGCTAAACAGATAGAAGTCATCTTCATAGCCGTTTTCTCAGTGCTCATCCTTGTCATGTTCTCCTCGTTGGTCTCCATGAACGGCGTTTTGTTAGGCAATGACCCGGCGGTGCACCTTGAGAAGGCACAGATATTCCTTAACACAGGCGAGATTTCCCTTGCAAACCTGAGCTGGACGCCTCCGCTTTTCCAAATCGTGCTTGCCATGACTATCTCGATGAGCGGCGCCACTGAAATCACCCAGTACATCTCGATCCTTAGGATCCTGATAACGGTGCTGAATTGGCTGCTGTTCATATCAGTGTATCTTTTGGCGCGTAAGTTTTTCAACAGGAAAGTCGCTATTGCGTCAGTCATTCTGCTTATGATGTGTTTCCCCATCTATGAAGCGAACCAGTTCGGCGGATACACGACCGTCTTCGCATTAGCGTTTATGGCGCTGGTGCTGCTCTACACACCCCTCGCAGTGGATCATTATGGCTACTTGGTGGTAGCGTTCTTCGCAGCATTCTCACTCGTGCTTGGCCACCAACTGGGAACCTTCCTCGCTGCATTCATATTCCCACCGATATTCCTCTACATGCTCATCAAATCCAGGGGCAAAGACCTCAAAGTTGTCCTAGCACTAACGCTTGGTGGCGGCATAGCGTTCTTCCTCTACTACTTCCAAGCCATGTACGCTTACCTCGGCGATGTCATCAAGTACGTGTTCTTCGAAATCAAAAGCTATGTGTACCAGATTCCAGTAGTCAGCTTTAGCGGCTTAATGATGAATTATGGGTTCATACTTTTCGTGGGTTTAGCCGGGGTTGGGGTATCTTTTTATGTGCTTTGGAAGCATCATAAACCGCTTTACTGGCTCATTCTGGTTCTGGCGCTGTTTGTGCCTTTCTTCTTCGCTGAATCCTACCTTGTCGGCTTCTATATGCCGTTTGCATGGTTCATCTACTATGTTACGTTGCCGCTTGCGATCCTTGCGGCAGTAACCGTTGTGTTTGCCGCTGACAAATCCTATGCTTACTATCTGCATCATAGGAGCGTCTTCAAGAAGCTCTGGGTGAAAGTCGCCGCAGTTGCCCTGATTGTTGTGGTGGGTGCGGTGGTTGTTTACCGTGTTGATACAGTTTATAGCAGGATCACCGAGGCAAGCGTCTACTACTCCACCACTGACTTGAAAGCTATGGATGCGGGCCTGTGGCTTAAAGAGAACTATCCAGATTTCACGTCGGTTGTGGTCACAAAGGTTCCGGGCTTCTGGTTCCAAGAGTTCTCCGGCAAAAACGTCACCGCACAAACCGATAAAACAGTGCAGTACATGGACGTCGCCGAAGCAGTTCTTACCTTAGCATATGAGCTTGAGCATCCTCAGACGATGCTAAAGGCGTACCAAGCTAAAGGAGACACACTTGACGAATACTATGTCTCCATGCACAAAATCTGGATGCGAACAGCGTTCAGCTCATCAAGCGGCGACACCTTCTCCTACACCCTAAGCGGCGCCTACCATGAAGTAGGAATTGACCAGTTCAACAAAGAAGTTGTCTTCCAAAACCAGGCAGATCCAAAAAGCATCACCCTTGCCTTCTCAAACGACGACGTAGTCCTCACCAAAACCATCAGCGCCCAAAACAACAGTTACCCATTTGACGTCTCATGGACAGTTACACCGCTTCTGGGCCAAATAACTAACGCCAGCCTCTACCTGACCACCCATTTTGACTTGCAATACGAGTTCAACGTAGCCGACATTCCGGGACTTATGAACTGGATCAACCCCTACGATGCACCTGAACCCATCAAAACCACAGATCCAAAGTGGGCTGCAGTTTCCTTCGCAGGCGCCAATCTCAAAGACAACTACATCGGCCTCTACGACGAAACAAACAACGTCGGCTACGCCATGCACTTCACCGATCTACCCGCATGGGGAAACATCGGCTCACTGCCCAACCGCCAGATCGATGCGGTGCGCTTCGTCTACAACTTTGACAGCATCCAAGAGGGCCAAACCGTTGAGCGCTCCTACCAGACAGCGACGCTTTCACAGGCCAGCTACCCAGCGCTCACACGGGACTCGCTACAGGGTCTATTCAACCAAACCGTGGAGCCATTCGATGTTAAACATAGAGACTTCCGCAACTACATAGAACGAGACAACATCGGCTTCATAGTCTATGACCGAAACGAACTCGACACACAAATAATCAACAGCAAAATACTGCAACTCGTCTACTCAAACGACAGATACGTAATCTTCAGAATATTAAAATAACGATTTTTTTCAAATGAGAAGAATTCCAACAGGCTTTTCAGAAGATTCGGTTTTTGTGTCTGGTTCGTGTTGCTGGCTGGTTGTGGCAATTTCTATCCGCTATATCAACATAGTTGAGCTTCTGTTGCTCTGCAGCCTACCACCGTCTCTTTATATAA
>JAAZFA010000271.1 GCA_012511995.1 Thermoproteota archaeon
AAAAACGTCTCACAATAAAGGTGGTATTTTGAACCACATAGCATCCAAAGACGGCATACAAATCGCGTACAAATAAACCGGTAAAGGTCGCCTCTACTTTTAGTCGATGGCACAGGCATCGACCATAACCTGCTGGTAATCCGTGATTGCAAAACTTGAAAGACACTTAATCTCCTATGCAATCGATAGGCGAGGACGGGGAAAAAGCGGCGACACCGAACTATATGCAATACACGAGAATTTGAAGACATTGCTACCCTAATCAATGACTTCTGAGCCTGTAAATTTGGTCGGGCACTTCTATGGTGCGCTCCGTTTACTCGAAGCGCCGCTTCTTCTTACTAAGAACGTCCGCAAACTGGTACTCTATGAGCCGCCTATTTACACTTTTATAGGAATCCCCTGCCTTTAGGTGTTTTTGAAACATTCAGCATACATTAAAGCAGGTGAATACAAATATTGTGTGTGTGTTTAGTTGATGGTGGTTTTTTCTGTCGTTTACTTGTTGTTTTTAACAAGTGCACTCTTCAAATTACTTGATGGTGGGCGATATTTTTTGACTATTTTTATACAAATACAAGCAAGAGCTAAATATATCCCAAAAAACTTTTACTGGTATATGAGATTGGGCATGCACCGGCTAGTGAATTAGAGTTTCAGAAGACTTTCTAATTGGCTTGATAGAATAGAGACAACACTGACGATTGCTATGAAGGCTTTTGGTGCTAGAGGTTACTGTTTTAGTTGTGGGTGTTTTAGTAATTTTGAAATGCTGACATTGCTTGTTGTGGGCAGCAAAAGCGCTGGTCTGTGGTAATCACAGTTTTATCTAAACCGGACATGAGAATATAGTTACTGCACTTGAGCTTTTTCTTAATTTTATATTTTGGGTTTTTTGTGTTGAGATGTGGCTGGTTGGGTGAATTGGGGTAGTTTCAAGCAACACATTTATACCTGAATGCGCAAAAATAGACATAAGAAATTCGAATGTGGCATAAAATCAAAACAACCCTAGAGGCCTATCCCGAGCGTCTCAAAGTCGCACGTGTCCTCATAGAAAACGGTCTTAGCACCAAAAACGGCAAAATATATCTCAACCAAATTGAGATTCCACCAATTCGAATCGCTCGTGTCGCAGGCGTTGACCGACGAACTGTCAACGAAACCTTAGTTAGTATATATGAAAACTCAGAACTATGTTTAATATTCGGGGAAATTCGTTCTGCAGGACATAGTTTAAAAGAAATCGCTAAACCCCTTAACTTAGGGGTAATTGAAATCACTCCAACTAGCGCTACAACTCATGGGATATTAGCAAACGCTGCCTCAGCACTAAACAAGGCAGGACTAGGTATACGTCAAGCTATCGTCGATGACCCTGAGTTATCACCAGAACCAAAGTTGACATTGATTATTGAAAAAAAAATACCGGGTGAGCTTATACCCGAATTGCTAAAAATACCTGGCATAGCCAAAGTCTCAATATACTAAACCTTCTTCTAACACACAATGCAACATGTCTAAAGGTACTAAGCTATGAATTGGTATTTAGAAGTTGAACTCAAGTTTTTCATAATATCAAAATCTAAATAGTTCTTGGTAGAACTAACTAATAATCGATTTATGTATAACTATGAAATATGTTGTAACCATTAAGGTTTATTCAACATATATACTACAGGACATAACTCAAATAAGTCCTATCCCTTGCAATAGAAATTAACATCCACAACAAAAATTGATTTAATTAGTGTAAAAATGCTTACACGGCAACATCATCAGCCAATAGTGTCCAAAAAACTTATATCTATAAGTTGATCATGTTGTTGTTCGCATTAATGGAGGTTTATGATTTGTCAGCAGCACCAACACAAGCAAGCGGAATACCCATAATGGTTTTAAAAGAAGGTTCAAGTCGCAATCGAGGAAGAGACGCTCAACATGGAAACATAACAGCTGCCAAAGTTGTAGCTGAAAGCGTCCGAAGTACACTCGGTCCAAAAAGCATGGATAAAATGCTAGTTGATAACTTCGGAGACGTTACAATAACAAACGATGGAAGGACAATTCTCGATGAAATGGATATTCAACATCCGGCGGCAAAAATGCTTGTTGAAGTCGCTAAAACACAAGATAAAGAAACAGGTGACGGAACTACAAGTGCAGTTATCGTTGCTGGTGAGCTTCTCAACCGCGCTGAAGAGCTCATAGATAAAAATATCCACCCGACTATCATAATTGAAGGTTACAAACAAGCTGCCGAAAAAGCTCTTGAGGTCCTTGAAAAAATTGCTATTCCCATAGATATTACGAAAGGTGATTACCTGAAAAAGGTTGCAGTCACTGCTATGGGTAGCAAAATTGTGTCAGAATACAAGGAATATCTTGCAGATATAACAGTTAAAGCCATGCAAGCTGTCACTGAAAAAACCGCTGAAGGGTATAAAGCCGATATTGACGACGTGAAGGTTGAGAAAAAAACCGGATTATCCCTTGGTGATACGAGTTTAATCAATGGAATAGTTCTCGATAAGGAAATTGTACACTCTGGTATGCCAAAAAGAGTGGAAAAAGCCAAAGTTGCGCTTTTAGATGTTTCATTGGAAAATGAAAAGCCAGAGTTAGATGCAAAAATAAATGTCGATAGCCCGAGCCAAATTGTAGACTATCTTAAACAGGAAGAAATCAATTTAAAGGCTCTTGTCGAAAAAATTGAAGCGTCTGGTGCAAACGTAGTTATTTGCCAAAAAGGCATTGATGATATGGTTCAACATTTTATGGCTAGAAAAGGAATTGTGGCTATAAGACGAGCCAAACGATCTGACATGGAAAAGCTTCAACGAGCAACTGGAGGTAAAATCCTCTCTAATCTTGATGCCCTCACTTCCGTTGATCTTGGCGATGCTGCTCTAGTAGAAGAGCGCCGAACAGGTGACGATAAAATGACCTACATCGAAGGTTGCAAGAATGCTAAATCAGTTACAATTCTAATTAGAGGCGGCAACCAGCGTTTAACTGCAGAAGCTGAACGCAGTATCCATGATGCATTATCCGTTATTAAAGATGTTATCGAGGAGCCATGCGTTTTAGCTGGTGGTGCAGCTCCTGAGCTCGAAATGGCTAGTGCTCTTAAAATTTTTGCTCAAACTTTATCCGGGAGAGAACAATTTGCGGTACGGCTTTTTGCTGAGTCACTTGAAACCATTGCTACCATATTGGCTGAAAACGCTGGTTTAGATCCTATTGACTTGCTTACCCAGTTGCGTGCAAGCCATGAAAAAGGACAAACTTGGGCTGGAATAGATATTACAACAGGCAAAGTCGCTGATATGGCAAAACTTAACGTTTATGAACCGCTTGTAGTAAAGAAGCAACTTATCAAATCAGTTACTGAAGCAGCATCCATGATACTTAAAATCGACGATGTTATTTCAACTGCTAAAATGAAGTCTCCTCCAGTTCCACCTGGAGGCGGTATGCCCGGTGGTATGGACATGGGCGGTATGGGTGGAATGCCAGGAGACATGATGTAGTTATGCAACAAGAAAACTTGGTGAATGTTGGACCACCAAAAACTACTCGCTTTGAGAAGGCAAGAATTGTCGGCGCACGAGCCTTGCAGATCTCAATGGGTGCCCCTATCTTGGTAGATGCAGAAGAAAATACAAACCCCATCGATATAGCTGTCACAGAACTCAACGCAAAAATATTACCTATTACCATACGTAGGACGTTGCCTGATAGTACTTTCCAAGATATACCTTTAAAATGGCTATCTTAAGCCTTTTTTTCTACGAAAAAAACCTTTTTCATGGCACTTCAATGGACGCTTGCGCCGTAAGCTTTCTTTTTAATATCACTATTGTTTTTTCAAGAGACGTAACCTTTACTTAGCGGAATTTCACTAGGGAGAAATGTGAACGCTAATCTTAACGGCAATAATTCGCTTGAACTGCTTCGGTTTGTTGAAATGACGCTTTTTGCCATATCAATTTGATTAAAACCCCCAGATGACAATTGACCTAATGACTTTTCTTTTGTGATAGTGATAGTGTTTGGTTGATTTGTTTCCAGTGTGAGCCTTGCCAATATATTTGGCTACACTTGGGACACCACCAAAATTTGTTATAGAATTTATAAGTGTTCTCTTCTAATCGATCCTTAAGTTGTTCTTTAGATATCCCTTCAAGCTTGGTATTGCATAGGGGACAATTGATTTTATCCATGTCAATTTCCAGCCTCACTTTATAGCGCTGGGCAACTTCTGATAGCTGCTTAGTTTCCTTTTTTTCCTTTATATAGAAAGCATCCAAGCAGCGAGTTATAGCCCGTTTGTAGAGCTCAAAGTCCCTCGTTAATAATACACGGCACTCAGTCTTAGCTAACTCCAATAACTTATTGCCATCCAGTTGTGTGTTGCAAACAACGTCTTGTCCAAGCATCCGGAGCCAACGTGCAAGTTTTCCAAGCATTCCATCAGCTAGAAACCTCACGTAGTACCTCCTCGCAAGACAGCGCCAACACCACCTTTAGCAACGATATCGCCCTCATCGTAGACGAGTGTACCATTGACAATGGTTTTGACAGATTTGCCATAAACATCCCAGCCGTTGTATGGGGAAAATTTAGCTTTTGTCTTGAATTTAGATGCATCGATTTTGAATAGACGGTTATAATCTACTATTGTTAAATCAGCAACTAGCCCTGTTTCAAGCCTGCCGCGGTCACTTAAACCATAGATTTTCGCAGGTTTCTCAGATAACAGGGAAACAACTTGGTTAATCGTTATCTTGTTTTTACGAACCATCGTTAACAGTAATGGCAAAGTAACTTCAAGTCCCGGGACACCTGGCTTAACATCCCAGACACTGTTAGCTGACTTCTCTTCTAAAGCATGAGGTGCATGGTCTGAACCTATAGTATCAACTGAGCGGTCCTCTAGACCCTTCCAGAGCGCATCAACTTGCAGTCGGTTTCTTAGCGGTGGTGTCATAATAGCTAAGCCCCCAAATCGTACTACTTCATCCTCTGTGAGCATAAGATGATTGGGTGTGACTTCACAAGTTATTCTTCGAGTAGCTTTCTTGGCTTTAGTTATAGCTTCAAGAGCTTTAGCTGTTGAAATATGAACAAAGTGTAATTTTACATTAGAGCGCTCGATTAGAACCAACAAACGTTGTACCGATCTTAATTCAACTTCCTCGGTGTGGACTCGGAAGAAATTCTTTAGTGCCGATTTATGCATTTGTTTTAGTTTTGCCTCATTGGTTGCTAGCATTGACCTGTCTTCAGCATGAACAGCTACTAACCTTTCAACTTTAGAGGCTTCATTAAAAGCATCAATTATTGCAGTATCATCGTAAACGTTTAAACCGCCTGTTTGGTTGCCCATAAAGAGTTTAAATGCTACGGCACCTGCATCAGCGATATCTTTTATTTCTTGGATACTTTCTGGGAATTCTGAGTAGAACCCGACATTAACAAGCAATCTTCTTTTAGCGAGTTGTATACGGTTCTTTAGTCGTTCAACACTCATTGTGATGGGGTCATTATTCGGCATGTCTAAAACAGTGGTAAAGCCGCCAGCTGCTGCGGCAGATGTACCAGATGTGAAGTCTTCCTTGTAGGCTCTGCCCTCGTCCCGGAGATGTACATGTTCGTCGATTAATCCTGGTAAAACCAATAGGTTATGAAGATCTGTTTTCTCGTCCGATTGAGGCATATTTGTTTCTTTGCCTATTTTTTGGATTTTTCCTTCTTCGATAGCTATACAGCAGTCTACGATTTGCTCTTTAAGATAGGCTTTAGCATTTAGTAGAACAGAGTCAACAATCATTTTACTTTCAACTATAGAGTAGCGGAGAATTTGTTAATTAAGTTTCATGTATAACATTATCGAGTTCACGATTGAAATAATTATATTTAAGCAAAAAACTTAACTTCATTGGCGATAATAATTTTTGAATCGAAGTGATGTATTTTAAAACGATACTGCAATAATTTGCTGTCTGCACTGTTTCTATTTATTTTACGTCTCGTTGTTTACTCGGGGTCCTCTTTTCTTGCAAAAACTTTCTTATCGATTTATGGTTTAATCCATAGTATGGCAATCGTTCCAAGGAGGCGAATAATTGCATTAAAAAGCCTGCTAAGCTATGGGGTAGTTGTCCTTGGAAAAAAGTTGAGTGAATTACTTACAGTTTAACATAACTGTAATATAGTTTGACAGAGTTTGGTATGAGCAGGTTTTTATTCTTCTGTTTCCAGTTCGATTCGGCATTCGTCACAAATATTTTGACCATTACGTTCTTTAAGGCTATCTGAATAAGTATTGCAGCGGTCACAGTAACCTGAGAGCGGTGTTTCTATAAATTCTTCAGTTCTTGCGTCACCCTCAATTCGATGGCGCTCCTGCATAATTTCGATAAGTTCAGGCATGACCGCTAAGATATCCTTGCTTGAGATGATGCCAACCAAATTACCTTTGTAGGTTACACCAAGCCTTCTAATATCAAGTCTTGTCATTCTTCTCGCAGCATCAGATATTGATGCTTCCGGTTCGATTGTTACCAGTGGGGTTGTCATAATATCTTTGGCTTTAATTGAGTCTGGTTTAAGGTTCTTAGCTACGACACGTTTAACGATATCACGTTCGGTTATTATGCCAATAGATTTTCCAGATTTGTTCTGTACGATAACAGCACCTAAATCTTTCATATCCATGTTTGCAGCCGCCTGATTTGAAGTTTCAGCTTCATCTATAGTAACAACCGGACTGCTCATTACATCACGTACTAGCATTTTTGTTCTTAATCCTATCTCAGACATTAAGTCACCTTCGACAATTTAGATAGAGGCTTAGTTCTAATTGAACAATAAAAAGAGACGCATAATTTAAGAGTTGCTTAAAGGGAACCCTTCACCAAGTTTATATGACAGCCCCATAATACACCCTTTGAACTTGAGGAACCTTTTGTGATCAAAACAAACGTTGACAAACTCATCAAACTCTCAGTAATGGGTGAAATCATCAGCCCCACCCTCAGACAAATATATAAAGTCTCAGCAACAGGTACCCCGTTTGTGCTACCTAGCGTCGGTGGCATAACTTACAACCTTCGCGTAGGAGACCCAGCAGTTGGATGGGAAGCAGACCATGTTGAACCTGGTATTAGTTTAGAAAACAAAGAGGCTGACCCAAGTACGGGGCGCTCTGCAAACACCGCCTTCAATGTGTTTTCATGTATAGGAAACCAAGTAATAATGGTCTCTGGTGATGCTAAAGGTGACATAGGTGTAGTTACAGGTAAACATGGCGGAATAGAACATGTGTTAGCAGATTTTTCTTCTTCAGTGATGGATAAGCTACTTATCGGCGACAGGGTTCTCGTGAAAGCTTTCGGTGTAGGATTGAGCCTCATTGATTATCCAGATGTCAAAGTATTTAACATGGACCCCTCATTACTTGAAGCGTTAAACCCCCGGCCAAATGGTGAAAAGCTTGTTGTCCCAGTTACCCACCTTATACCCGCTGCTATTATGGGCTCTGGATTAGGTAGTAGTAGTGTAAATACAGGCGATTATGATATTCAACTATTCGACCAAACCGTCATCAAGCAATATAATTTGCAGACTCTTCGCTTAGGTGACATAGTAGCGATCATCGATGCGGATCACTCCTTCGGTAGGATTTTTCATCAAGGCGCAATATCAGTAGGTGTGGTTGTCCATACTAACTGTTTCTCTGCAGGTCACGGTCCTGGAGTTACAACAATTATGTCATCAACTGAGGGTAAAATTGTTCCTCAGATAAATTCAAAAGCGAACATAGCTTCCCTCTTAAAATTGAGAGCAGATATATAAGAAAGATAATTCAAATAATGGTTAAAAGTAAGGAGTTAAAACTTGTGCCATTTAAGCGAAAAAGCCGGGGAAGATCAAAAGGAAGCAAAGGAAGTAGCACACTAGTTCAATGCGTTAACTGCGGATCGATGGTGCCGCGTGATAAAGCCAAGAAATCCACACGTCGTGTTTCATTTGTTGAACCTCAACTAGCTAAAGAACTTCGCCAGAAGGGTACCTTCTTAGCATCTTGGGTTGATACGAAATATTACTGTATTTCATGTGCTGTGCACCGTGGCATCGTTAAGGTTCGTGCTGAAAACGAACGCCACACAAAGTATCGCCGACCACGATACTAAGCAGTTTTTATCGCTTTTCTTTCTTTAATTCCCTATAAACATGCGACACTCTTTGTGCAACAGTTATACACGATAATATTGCAATTAAAGCCACGCCGTATCCCAATAATGGCGGATAAAAGTATCCCATTATGCTGGCAACTGCTAAAATCAGTATACGCTCTGCACGTTCAGCAATACCTACCGACTCCATTTTTATGCTTATTACTTCTGCCCGTGCACGAGTGTAACTAACAAGCATTGATGAAATTAGAGCTGTCAAGGTGACAATTATGCCCCAGAATGGTCCGAAAGCTGGGTTACATAGACCCGCGATTAAAATACCTGCATATGCCGAGGCGTCTGCAAATCTATCTAATACTGAATCAAAAAAACCGCCGAACTTTGTAGTCTGCTGAAAAGTACGAGCTACGATACCATCCATCGTATCACAGAATCCTGACGCAAGCATAAATCCAACTGAAAAAAACAGGAGCCAACTCAAATCATCCGTCGTTAATGCATAACTTGCTGCTGCTGCAATGGCGAGAATAAACCCGATTACGCTGATTTGGTTGGGCGTAAAGCCTAGCTTATTTGCGATTTTTGCCTCGGTTGAAAGCATCTCTTGAATTCTTTTCTTAAGTTTAGTAAGCACACTCTTTACTCAGCCGACAATGTAGCCAATTATGGGTCGGATGTAAAAAAGTCTTTCTTATCTGAAACGCAATCATACAACAATTCCTTTCGTTTTTTTTCAATGAAACTTATTAAGTAGTTCTTCCAATATTGGGCAGTGACGTTCTGACGCGCAACAGAGCGCAAAACAGCAACGTTACACAAAGACACAAAAGGAGTAAAATTGGTATGACCGAAAATGCAGACGTTATCTTCGTCGGAAACAAACCCCCAATGAGCTATGTATTAGCAATCATTACGAGCCTCTCCTCAGGCAATCTAGCAGAAATAACCCTCAAAGCAAGAGGCCAAGCCATCACTACTGCAGTTGACGTAGCAGAAATTGCTAGAAACCGCTTCATTAAAGACCTCAAGGTCAGCAAAATCGCAATTGGAACTGCTGAGATGCCACCACGTGAGGGCGAGAATAAGTCAAGAATGGTTTCCACGATGGAGATAACCCTTACTAAAAAAGCGTAAAATACACTTAAATATAATCGTGTAAACCAACACCAATCATTCTCTTTCTATTTTTTAGTTTAGTAATTTTTCGAATATTTAATTTTATTATTCAGAAACAGAAACAAAAAGAAAGAGAAAGTAAAGTTTGTTAACTTATTTTCCCATGACTTTCTTTGAGGCGATTTCAATATCTTCGGCTTTGATGGTTTTTCTGCCTGCATGTAATGCAAAGTCGAGTGCTTCTTTGGCTATTTTTACTCCGATTTCTTCTAGTTCTTTGGCTAGTTCTTTTGCTGCTGCTTCGCTTACTCTATCAGCACCTGCTTTTTTGCATAATCTATGCATGGGAGCTACAGCTATTTCTAATTCTGTCATATCGACATCTCTCTAGCTTCTTTTTCTATTTAAGGCTATATTTAACCTTTGTTATCTATTTTTCCGCTAAAAGAGTGTTAACTCCATGTTTGATTGCTTAATGGAAATTTTTAAAGCCTTAACTGTGAATATAGCGCTGAGAAAAATGGACTTAATAGACGCCCACATCCATTTATCGGATGCAGAATATACAAACCACATTGAAGATGTAATAGCGGACGCTAAAAATGCAGGTGTAAAAGCCTTAATTACAAATTCGATGAATTTTAAAACTTGTCAAAACGACATAAAACTCTCCCAACAATACCCTAATTTAGTTTACCCTGCACTCGGAATTCACCCTTGGAACGTTAACTATCTAGAAGAAAACGAGCTTCAACAAACAATTGACTTTATTTATTCACAAAAAACTCATGTTATAGCTATAGGTGAAATCGGTTTAGATTATAAATATGAAACCATATGGGAAAAACAAATATTGGTATTCGATAAAATGCTCCATCTAGCGGAATCTCTCAGCCTCCCAGTTATTATCCACTCCCGCGGTACAACTGACAAAATAGTGGAAATGCTGCCATCTTATCGTCTTAACAAGGTCTTGCTTCACTGGTTTAGCCATCCAATGGAAACGCTCGTTAAAGCCATTGATAAGGGCTATTTCATTACTGAAGGTCCACCAGTTACATATTCTAATGGTATACGTGAGGTTGTGAAAAAAACCCCATTAACTAATCTATTGACTGAGACTGACGGTCCAGTAACCTATTGGAAAAAACCTTACAGTGGTCAATTAACTAAGCCGTCTTATAT
>JAAZFA010000272.1 GCA_012511995.1 Thermoproteota archaeon
CCTCATGAAGTATACGAAGTCCCATGGTTGACGAACACGTTCAAGGGTCTCCTCGATTGAGCGCCTGGCGGTGAGCAAGCAGCCGAGCTTTAAATTTTTGGTTTTAACGTCATTGCGTATGAAATCACGTGCAACTTCCGATGATGAAAGTGGTGCTTTGATTGCCTCACCATAGTGTGGCTTGTCACCCATAGTCACTGCTAAACCGTCTAAGCCGACGATGTCGGATGCGAGGGCTAGCCCTCCAACTTCAACGGGTCCTTTATAGTGTAATACAAAGATTGGGCATACGTACTTGTCGGGGTATTTGTTTTTGAGTAAGCAACTTACAACGACGCCGCTTGGTGCTGGAAATCCTGCTGCGCTGTCGGTTACGTTCCATCCATCAACTAGATCGATGAGTTCTTCGGCTCTCTTAAAGAATTTACGTGTTGGCACAAACTCGTTTAGTATTTTCATGGAGATATCATCTCGTCTTTAAAGGGGAATCTTTTTAAGTTAAAAAATCTTTTGCATATAGTGCCCTCATTTGATCCATTAAGCGTTAACTTGAGGAATAATCTTACGATCCACTAATATTATCGCTTTTTCAATTCAGAGACGTTTTTTTTAGAGTGCTCCCGCTTGAACTGGGCTAATCTAATGATTTCTTTTGTGTCAATACGTCCCACGGTGAATTCATGATTTTTCAACAACCGACCCCCAATAGGTGATCTAACTATAACCGTAGAATAATTCTCCCTACTGCCAACTGAACCAACAGAAACATCTGCCAATCGTGACACGAAATCGTCGCAGAAAGCGCAAAAAACCTCAGATGCACTATCTAAATCTTTTACTTTACAACTAAACTCTCTACAATTGAAAATTGCAGTAAATTTGCCCTTGTATACTTGCGTTTTTGTCGTTTTATCTAAATCAATATTGAGATGCTGCTTTACCTTTTCTTTCAGCCTCTTTGGGTTAAACGCTCTAAAGCAGAAAAGCCCAATCACAGTGATTTCGTAATCGTTACCAATTGTATGTTGAATCTTTCTTACTGCACTGGCCTCACAGGGGGTGCAGACAATGGCTATTCGTTTTTTACCTTGATTGATTAACTCTTTGAGTTTTTGTGTTACGTTTACTTTAAGGTAAATAGTGCCTCTAGCGGCGAGTATATCTTCTTTATTTCGTGCAATAACAGCTTTCGCAGAATATCCTTCCATTTGTCGAACAACAACTGCCGCATCAAACAGTCTCTCATTAAAACCCTTTAACAGAAGTGAAGTGACTACTCCGCCATCCTGACCTTCAATTTTACTTTTAGCCGATAATATGTCGCAATAGACACCTAAATCTTGGTCTTTTTCTCCCTTGAGGAAGCACTGCTCATTTTTTTCCTCTTCTTGAATCTTTAGTGTTTGAGCTTTTTCTAAATGGGCCAAGAATATAGAACTCCATTTTCTACTTACAGAATAGCTGAGATTGCACAATTAAAACTTTAAGCTAATACAGCAGCCATAAGGTCCACATTATAATATTTGAAAGGTAAGCTTTGGGGCATAACGTAAATTAAGTCTGCATACTAGATCCTTTGTTAGTTTTAGGTGTTAATCATGAAAATTGCCGTTTCAGGAAAAGGTGGAGTGGGGAAAACCCTAATTGCGGGCGGGCTAGCAAGCGGTTTTTATGAGCGCCAACTAAAAACAATAGCTTTAGACGCAGATTCATCACCAAACCTTGGCTTAACACTAGGGTTGACACCAGAAGAAACACGTAAAATAATTCCAATATCTGAAAACAAGCAACTTGTTGAATCTAAAACTAATACTGGCTACTCACATATTTACAACCTTAATTTCAGTGTAGATGACATCGTTAAGCAATATGCTGTGCCTACCCCTTTGGGTCCTAATTTAATTGTTATGGGAACAGTACATTCTATGGGCGCAGGTTGTATGTGTGCTCCAACGGCTGTTGTCCGCGCGATGCTCCGACATCTTGTGGTTGAAATTAACGAGGCAGTTGTCCTCGATTTAGAGGCTGGCGTAGAACATATTGGCAGAGGCACTGCAAGTCAAGTCGATGCACTTCTAATAATCGCCGATTCCAACAAGAAATCCTTAGAAATCGCCAAACATATTCACGATTTGGCTTTTAAGGCAGGCATGAAACAGCTCTATCTTATCGGTAATCGCGTCATGAATGATACTCAAAAGCAAGTTATAGAAACATATGCAAAAGACAATGGACTTGAATTGTTGGCTACGATTCCCTGGGATCAGAAAATAATAGATGCCGATATGGAAGGTGTAACTCCTTTAAAAAATAAGGATATTGGCGCAGTTAAAGCCATCAGTAATATATGTGGCTTGTTAATCGAAAAAACCTCAAAGCAAAAAGCCTAATTACAAAATTTTTATCCTTCTGTTTTTTACATATCAGCGGAGTTA
>JAAZFA010000273.1 GCA_012511995.1 Thermoproteota archaeon
GTTTGTCTACCAAGCATTTAGCTACCCCAAAAATGGTTGTTACAGTTCAGACTTTGACGCCTACAAAAGCAGGGACGCCAGTAAGAGTTGTTACGCCAGTTAAACCTACTATCTCAGCCAAACACTTTATCAAACCAAAAAAAGCGAAACAAAATAAACCAACCGCTCCATTTACAATTGCAAATGCCAGGCCAGTAGCAGGCTATACAATAACCAAATCCCAACCAGTAACTCATCCCCAACCAGTCATAGCTCAACCTGTAATAGCCCAACCAAAACCTACCTCTATAGTTGCACCAGTTGCTGCGCTTAAATCTGTTATTCAAATCAAACCAGTTACATCAGACAAACCTGTAATCCAACCTAAGCCTATAACACCTGCCCCAGTCTACCCACCACACGAAATAATCAAAAGCAAAGTATCGCTTAAAGCAGATATCCTTGCCAACCCATATGATTATGAGACACAGACTTTTGACTTTGACCTTAAATGTCCAAACAAGCATTTTTGGCCAGAAGGCAAAGCGCTCCCAGTTTCTAAAGGTGTTGCATACTGTCTAAAATGCGGTGAAAGGCTAAGAAAACTTGTACCTAAAAAACGACGCGGACTCCGCAGAGCTACAACCTTTTAAATTTTTTTATTAATTTCGACCCCGTCTTTATCAACTTGGATATAGCAGCTTTTATATCTCCCGCTACGTCGTACATATTCAAGATAGCCAGTCATCTGTGCAGCAAATATGTCTGCGTTATCAGCAAATACCACTGAACCATATGTAGCTTAGGCTCAATTGCTTTAAGGTAAAGCAGGTACTCTGTTTTTTCAGCGTCGATAAAAACAAAATCAAAGGTTCCTTGCAAGGTCGGGATTACATCAAGTGCGTTGCCAGCTATTATTTTTACTTTGGCTGGAATATTTGCTTTGGATATGTTTTGTTCTGCTTGATTAGCTTCATTTCGGTGGATTTCTATAGTAACGATTTCGAGTCAACTTGCATTTCTTTTCCCATTACTATAGCTGAATAACCTATAAGGTACCGACTTCAAGTACACGTTTGGGCTTGATTTCCCGTATTGCATCTACTAAGTATTCGCCCTTATCGGGGCCAATAATCGGTAAAAATTGGCTTTTGGCTTGCGCTTCATTTTCTTGCAGTACACTGTCAGCGTTGTTTATCACGGTTTCTCGAACCATAGTATGCCAGTACCTTGATTTTGTCAACGAACCGAGACCGTAACTTGGCAACTTTAGGTGCAATCACCACTTGGCAATAGGGTTCTCTAGGATGTATTTTGTAGTAGTCTTTATGATAAGTTTCAGCTTTGTAGAAGTGTTTTAAGGGTTCTATACTAGTTACGATAGGTCGCTCCCATATGCCTTCATGGTTGAGTTCATCGATTAAGGTTATTGCGGTTTGTTTTTGTTGTTCGTCGTGATAGAATATAGCTGAGCGATATTGTGTTCCAACGTCTGCGCCTTGTCTGTTAAGTGAAGTTGGTTCATGCATCGCAAAAAAGATCTCAAGAATTTCCCTATAACTGATAACTTTGGGATCATAGAATATTTGTGCTGCTTCCACATGTCCTGTCTGACCTGTTAAAACATCCGCATACGTTGGGTTCGGTACTACCCCACCAGTATAGCCAGTTTCTATCCGTTTAACACCTCTAATAATAGTGAATGCCGCTTCTGTGCACCAAAAGCAGCCTGCTGCTA
>JAAZFA010000274.1 GCA_012511995.1 Thermoproteota archaeon
GCAATAGCTAATCGAACGGTCAGAAAAGATTCTACATGCAGAAGCTACTCGTTTTAGACACCCCGAAATTACACACCTTAGCGCATGCATAAACGGTTACGTTATATGCCCCAACGGTAAATCCAAAACAAAAGCATCATAGGAGGATTCGGTCGAGCCTCAAGGAATTAGTAAATGGCTTTAATCAGCTGTGCTTATGGGAACCATTATTGTTGCTTGATCTATGATTGTGTCATTGAATTTTAATGTCGCAGTAAGGGCAAACGGTTCAACATATTTGTATGCTCCAAACATAAAATATGTCTTTTCTAAAGTTTTTGTTCCCCCTGCCTTTAGGTCATCTAATGGATAGGTTGCGCCATTAATGTATACATCAAGGAAATCATTTGGATTATATTGGGGATCTGAAGTAGCGTTTGCATCTTTTTCATCGGTTTTGCTAGTGTTCAGTGTAATAGTCAAACTTGCGACATCGGTCCTTCCGATGTTTGTGTAGTTCAGCGAAAACAAATCTAGTGCGGCACCAAGTGCAGTGCCATGCCATGTACCCAAGCATATAAAATTGGTTATCTTTACGTTGGGTAAGGGTGGAATCGTTAATACCGCTTGATCAAGGATTGCTTCGTTGGATTTTAAGGCGGCAGTTAGGGTAGTCGCATTGAAATCAGCGGTAACAGCCCAGTAGAACCTGAAGTCTTTTGTTTCTCCCGCCCTAAGGTCTCCTAATAGGCACGGTTTCTCTATCTCAAATTCGGCTATTTGATCGTACGGAGGTGTAGCGTTAGTATATATGAGCTGTTGGTTGTTTTCAGTGGTTGTATTGGCGCTAAAAATAACGGTCAGGTCATCGACATCACCTGCTCCTGTGTTAGTCAAGTTTAAAACAAACCACACATTTACAACGTCGATGGTAGAACTAGAAGAAGTTCCTGTCGTGTTAAAACTAGTTATCTTAACATGTGGGTTAGAAGTAAGGTCGTAGTTTAAGGATAATACTCCAACAATTCCAACAATCAGCACAGTAACAATAGTAGCAACTACAGCTAGCACCGTTTTTTTCATACTTTCGACATAGACTCAACAAGGATATGAACTTTTTCGTTAAAATTTCTTGACTAAGCTTCTGAGATACAGAACAGAGTCATACATATACTTGGATTACCCATAGTTCTGTTTCCTTTTCTTGATAGCGTTAATTTTCTAGCCTTTGTTATTTAATATAAGCCTAATGCAGTACAATTCGTTTGTTTTTTAGGTTTTCTTTTTGTAAATAAGTGTACAATCAAAAATTAACCTATTTTGCAAAACCGTTTCCAAAAAAGCATTCAAAAATAACAACTTCAGCAATTAAATGTTTGCAAAGTGGGTGTCTTGTCTATCCAAACGAGTTGATTACCTTCTAATTAACGGAGAATAATTCATGCATCGAATAAATTTGCGTAAAGTCGTTAGCGCTGCTGAGGCTGCCAAGACCTCTGAAGAACGTTGGCGTCTTATAAGCTGGGGCATAACGTTTGAAGGTTCAATGATGCTAAAGGCTTCTTTGTCAAGAAATGTTGACTTGTAACTTCGGAGTTAGTCAAGAGGTGTAAACAAACAAGCTTTTATACACTTAACAACCCAAAATCTGTGGTGGTTAACATAGGTAAACAAATCACGGTGCTACTTGCGTTAGTTCTTTTAACAGCATCATGGACAATAACGTTCCTACCTGTCAAAGCCGAGGACAGAACAAGTTGTCCCAGATAACTATCAGACTATTTCTGACACTATCAAAAATGCTAATGCTGGCGATACCGTATTTGTTAAGAGCGGAACCTATGAGAAAAAACAGTTGACCATAGACAAGCCGCTGTCGATAGTTGGCGAAGGTAGAGAAACCACGGTAATTAATCTGTATCCTCAGCTCCACAAGACCGAGCCAAACGTTATCGGCCAATATTGGTCTTATTTCGGTGATGCAATAGATGTTGAAGCCGACGATTTTACTCTCCAAAGCTTCTCAATCAATACGCCTGAAGTAGGTGACAAAACCGGCGGCATCCTCTCGATAACAGGAAACAGGACAAGCATAATTAACAACCAATTATTTATTGGAGCATCAATCAATGGTTCTACTGGAACGTTGCAAACAACATATTTTTAAAAGGTGTAGACATCCACGGTTCTCATGGAAACGTTTCCGAAAATAGGATTCTAAACAATGGACTCTATGTAATGGGGACTTACAATAGAATCGTTTCAAACCATATTGCCGCAGAAAATAACGGTATTCACATCGAAGGGGATTCCTGCATAATCGACGGCAATACAGTGACAGGAAACTCAGGAATAAATGGAGGAATCTATGTAAGCAGTGACCGAACCTGGATTACCAGAAACGTTGTCACTTCTTCTAATGCGGGTATAAAGATGGGTGGTTCAGGGAATGTGATCTGCACAAATAATGTGACTATCAACGAAGTGAGCATAATTATAGATTTAAGAATAACCGTATCTTTTTGGTACTTTACAATATTAGATTCCATATGTATTAAATAAAAAAACGCTCTTCCCCCCGCACTTTGTTTTATTTTGCGGGGCACAAATTATGTGAGTTACCCGCTGAATTAGCTGTTTTATAGTTTACGCATTGTTTAAATATCGAGCGCACGGCTAAGGCTTCAAGTTACCGTCAACGCCTCTTGGCTTGAATCCTTGAACGTGTTTATCTAACAGGTAAGTCTTTTTTTGCTAGCCTATCTTATATAAGCAGAAGGTTTTGCCAGTTCCTGCTCGATCGGGGTTACTTTTGGTAAACAATTCTTTCACTTTCTCGATGAAGTTTTTTGCGTACCAACAGGCTTTTGCAGCATCAATTGAATTTAGATCAGTGGCTAAATTATAGAGTCTAAAGAGCTCAGGGTCGCTAACCAGTGTGGCAACCTTTTTAACGGTTTGGATATCAAAGTTTATTACGTTTGTCGGTGGCCAAATCGCGTGAATTCAAAGTTTAGCTGTTAGAGCGTTATATGCAGCCCAAACCGCTAAAAATGCTGTTGACTCTTTCAAATAATTATCGGCTAATCTAATTTCCCATTGAATGTATGAGTCTTTACCATCTATTTCATGATTTTTTCCGTTAAGAATGTCATCTTGAAAGCCCTCTAATACTGGGTCGCAACCAAAGCATTTAGTATAGAATTCTATTGACGAGCTTTCGATATCACATAACTTTATAATTTCGCTCGTTACCCAGCAAGCCACGCAGTCCTTCTTCCACCTGCTGTAGCTGTAAATACTGTTTAGATTTTCAACATAACCTTGAAAGGTAGATTGCAGTTCTTCTTTCGGCGCGACTTCAATGAACTTTTTCTCGGCGGCCTCATAGATGATCTGTGGTACTTGCAAAAATATTTCAGCGTTTGGCGCGTCCATCTTTTCAAAAAGCGTTTTCCAGGGTTTTCGGTCGTAGCTCATCTTCTCAGCAGCTATCTTGGCTACTTCCCTTAATTTTTCTTGAACGACTTTATCGCCTCGCATTCGGGCAAGCACATAATCATGTATGAGCCATGAGGACCAGTCAACGTGGCTGAGTTCTCGGAGGTATTTTTTGAAAATGGCGTCGACTGAAAGATTGTTAAAAAAGTATTTGCCGGGCATGTACTGATAGACTACATATCGTTGTGCTTGCAGAGTTTTCCAGTCTATGTCATCGTAGGTTTCAACGTGCCCACATTGCGTGCACCGAGTGGTTTTTGTTTTGTCGTCAAACTCAAGTTTATTATTCTTTTTATCGCAATGAACGCACCAGTCACTGCTATCAGTCCAAATATTAAACGCCCACTCATTAAACGTTATATTATCTTGTTCAGATGCGGTGTTGCTCACTTTTACAACCTCCCGCTAGTAAGTACACTTACTTTAATCTGTCTTTTAAGCGCTAACCCATCTCGTCTTAGGAGGTTGATAGATTGAATAACTGTGATGTGCACGTTGGTTTTACACTTAGAGCACGCAGATGCGTGAAATATCTTCATGATTTCACCTAAACCAAATAGTCACTGAAAATTAAAAAGAACCACAAACCTCCTAAACCGGCCCTTTAAAATTCTGGCTTCAATGCAGTTCGGTGTTCAAATAAATGAAACTATGCCGAACCCTAAAACATAAAAGAGGAATCAGCCCTCTCATAGCAACCATAATCCTTCTAGCCATATGCATCGCAGGCGGAGCACTCATCTACAGTATCTTCTTCAGCACCGCAAACACCCTCAACGCAACAGGCCAACTTAGCGTCCAAACATCATCGCTCATCAAAGACACCCAAGGAAACACCGTCTTCACCATGACTATCAAAAACGTAGGCAACAAACCCTTCAACAGTCTAAGCGTAACCTTAGCAGACGAAACGTCAGGCGCCATCGGAACCGTTGCACCCACTACACCTTTGCAACCCGGACAATCAGTATCTTACATCCCAGCAGCAGCCCTCGACGGCAGCAAATACGTCATCGGAAACAGCTACAACGTAATCATTAGAGCCACAACTACAGACGGAAGCATCGTAACCCAAGCAGTATCTGTAACTTGTACCATAGGCTAAAACCAAATTTTCGTGTTTTCAACCGCTACCCCATTTTTCTATAGAAACTGCTTTCTTTAGTATTTGGTGACAAGATAATTGCAAGTATAAATCCAGTTCTCAATTCATTCCTAAAACTCCTTAGCCATCGAAGATCCTCTGCAAAAAGGAAAACAATAAACAAATATTTCTCGAGTTAAGATCCTTGATGTGTTTTTTTCCGATAAACTATGGCTATAGCGACACTTGCAATGGCTACCAGCAGTCCAGCAGAAGCAAAAATATGTATTGGATAGACCACCTGCGGGTTAAGATCGGCTAATTCAGGTATTGAGTTTACCCACGGTGGCAGTTCAAAGCTAATAGACCTAATATCAAAAGCAGCCATGAGTGGATGGTAATCAGTCATAACTATATTGGATATGTCGGAAACAGCGGCGAACTCATAGTTTCTTGAGTCATTAGCCATAACAATATACGGAGAATCGCCTATTCCGTCACCATTCGCATCATGTCCGCTATAATCGCTCCAGTAATTCCCCTCTACGCCATTGTCAAGAAAGACCGGGCCTTTGACAGCGGACCAGACTTCAAAAATTCTATCTCCGATTGGTCGTGCTTCAATAGGTTGAAAATAAAAATTGTTATGATATAGGGTGATATTTGAAGCATCATCGACAGTAGTCCCAAGCTCAACACCATATGAGACATTGTTAGCAACCACAATATGATTAATTCCGATAACATCCAAAACACCTATTGTGTTTCCAATAGCAGAGTTATTAGAATCCAACAGAACAATAGTACCATCTGTGAAGTTATTTCTTGCAATTATATTGCCAGAGCCGCCTAAATTAAACGAGAAAAGCAGGTCAATCGGATCAACATGATTTTCGTAAATTATATTTGATGACCCAAATAGATCTATTGTGGGACTTGACCGCTCTCCGCTGAAACGGTTACCTAAGATGGCATTATTTGAACCTCGGCAGAATATGGCACCATTATCTAAACCAGAGAAGTCGTTGTTAAGAATAACATTGTAAGAACCATTACAATTTAAACCCAAGTGACCCTGACCCGCTAGTGTATTATAGGCAATAGTGTTGTGGTTACCCTGCAGGGTTATCCCTTCGCTTTTTGGGTTAAAGATGTTGTTGATAATCGAAACACGGTCTGCTGAAGCGTTAATCGGCATAAATCTTTGGTTGCCTGTTATCGTTAGGTTAGTGATTATCACGTCGTTTGATCTAACTTCAATGGCAACTACAGGTGGAAGTGTCCAAGGGAAATCTGTAGGTACACTTTCATTATTTGAATCAATATTTTCTATTGAAGTCAAAGAATTGCTCTCCCCAATAAGGGTAAGTTGTTTGTTAATAACCAATGTGTGTTCTTTGTAGTTACCAGACTTCAGAAATATAATGTCTCCATCCATTGCATGATCTATAGCTGAAGCGACTGTCGAATAGTTATCGGGAACGATAATCATAGGGCGTGCTTCTGTCGTCGATATGGTGCAGGCAATCGGGAACAATATAAGAGTAATTAAGAGAACAGCTAGTCTGTCCAAGTCTTTCCCTGAATCACTCTCGAGCACTCGTCATATAAAGTTTCCTTAATTTTACTCTTAATATTTTTGCAGACCTTAATTGGTAGTTAGTGCAAAATCTTCTTCTCAACAAACCTTAAAAAGAAAACGCCTCATACACATAAATGCTTGTAATTCAAACAAGCTAAAAAA
>JAAZFA010000275.1 GCA_012511995.1 Thermoproteota archaeon
AAATATTTAAAAGTCATTTTAAATGGATTAACCGATTAAACGGTTAATATAATAAAAAGGAAAAGAAAAATGAAACTAAAAACAAAATTTGCAGCAATAGTTTTTATAATGGCACTAGTAATCCCAATGGCAATCGTTGCTTTACCAACTGCAGTAGCAGCAGAACCTAGCGGTACAAAAAGCTACCCATTCCTAGGCGCAGTCCCTAACCCAGTCGGCGTCGGACAAGAAGTACTCCTTCACGTCGGCGCCCTAACTGCATTACAAACTGCCGAAGACGGATGGGAAGGTTTAACAGTTGAAATCACAAAACCAGACAACACAACAACTTCACTAAACGCACCTAAAACCGACTCTACAGGTGGGACAGGACTTGTTTTCATCCCCGACCAAGTCGGCACATACAAAATGTACACCAATTTTCCAGCACAATGGTACAACTACACAGGGATTGACTGGTCTGGTAATACAGTAGTATCCGAAACTTACTACCTAGCTGCTGAAAGCGCAGTACTAGAACTAGTAGTCCAAGCAGACCCAATTGAATACTACCCATCAGCACCACTTCCAACTGAATACTGGTCTAGACCAATCGACGCTCAACTCAGGGAATGGTACACAATCTCAGGCAGCTGGTTAATGACACCCCCCAACCTCTATGCACCAGACAATGCAGCACCCGAAACTCCACACATCCTATGGACTATGCCAATCGGCGAAACCATGGGTGGTCTCATCGGTGGAAGCGAATACTTTGAAGACTCATACGGCATAGGTGATGCGTATGAAGGTAAATGGATTGGCTCAATCATCATCAGCGGCGTACTGTACTATCATAAACAAGAAGCAGGTGCACCAAATCAAGAAATCGTTGCAGTTGACTTACACACTGGTGAAGTCCTATGGGAAAAATCATTAATGGGTCAAAGGATGTCTTTTGGTCAAATCATTAACTGGGAATGTCTACAGTACTACGGCGGTTTCTCATATATATGGGTGCAAACAGGTGGCGGCGGTTATGGCGCACCGGTAACACCAACAGTTTGGTCTGCATTTGATGCTCTAACTGGCGACTGGAGATTCAACATGACAAACATACCAAGTGGCACTAACTACCTTGGTCCTAGCGGTGAAATTCTAAAATACAGCATTTCCAACGGCAGATTATTACAATGGAACCAAAGCTATGTAGTTACAGCAGGTAAATCAGGCATGTCTGCAAGCTGGGGTAGCCAAGTATTAGGCCAAACCTACGATGTTAACACAAGACCAAACCGTGGATACGATCTTAATGTTTCAGCAGCAAACGGTGGAACACTACCAGGTAGCATACTAACAGTATTTCCAGGAGACAAAGTAATCGGCGGATCAGAAAGTCAGACTGAAGTACGACTATGGGCACTTGACCTGCGTAAAGGCTCTGAAGGAAACTTGCTATTCAACAAAACATGGAAAGCACCCTCTGAATGGGTAGAAGGAAACGTAACAGTATCTGGCTTCCAAGCAGGATGGGCAGCATTCAGTGAAGACACAGCAATATTATTCGCAAAAGAACTTGTTAAATACTATGCATTTGACCTCACAACAGGCAACTTTAAATGGTCAACAGAACCACAGAATTACTTAGACGCTTGGGATGACGCGTTAACCGTTAGCTTTGGTCCCAACACAGTCATTGCATACGATAAACTATACACAGCAAGTATCTCAGGTATAGCACACGCTTATGATCTTGAAACCGGCGAACTCGTTTGGAACTACAGTGTTGTTGATAATTATTCGGAATTCCAATTCACCAACAACTGGTGGATGAGAATTATGTTTGTCAGCGACGGCAAAATCTACTACGGTCACTTAGAACACTCACCTGTCAACCCACGTCCACGCGGCGGACCATTCCTATGCCTTAATGCAACATCAGGTGAGGAAATCTTCCGTGCTGATGGTTTATTCCGTCAATCACGTTGGGGTGGTCGCGCAATAATGGGTGACAGCATCATCGCAACTCAAGACACATACAACCAACAAGTATATGCAATCGGAAAGGGTCCAAGCAAAACTACAGTTACTGCACCCGATATGGGCGTACCTTTAGGTACATCTGTAATCGTCCGTGGAACAGTCACTGATGTTTCACCAGGTACAACAGACCCTGCAGTTACTCTAAGATTCCCCAACGGAGTTCCAGCAGTATCAGATGCAAGCCAAACCTCAATGATGCAATATGTTTACAAGCAATTTGCGCAACCAATGGACTTAGAAGGCGTTGTAGTACAACTCAGTGTCATCGACTCAAACGGTAACTATCGGATAATCGACACAACAACCTCTGATGCTAGCGGTGCATACAGCTTCCAATGGACTCCAGATATTTCAGGCAAATACACTGTTATCGCAACGTTTGCAGGTTCTGGCGCATACTACTCATCATCTGCACAAACTGCAATCGGTGTTGATGAAGTACCAACAACACCGCAACCAACAGAATCACCGCCATCCATCTCTGAGCAATACTTCATTCCTGCAATTGCCGGATTGTTTGCATTCATAGCAGTCATTGGCGTAGTCATCATCCTTGTTGTCAGGAAACGGCCATAAAAAACAAATCCCCTCTTATTTTTTTGTTTAAACAAAACTTAAGGTAACGTGAATTTAGAATGAAATAACTTGAGAAATAATTGGGTTAATTTTTCGAAAAAATGTTTTAGAGGTAAGTTATTTTTATGCGACCATTTCGGATTAGAACTTAAAAGTAACTCTGTAAGTGCACTTTGGTTTTTGAGTTAATACGCAAGTTAATCTTCACTGTCTTCTCAGCCTCAATTTTATGTTGGCAATGAAGTGAATTCCTACAAGTATAGCCGTTGAGAGTTTAAAGCGACGCTTTTTATCCATAAAGTATGCCCTACGCAGATAATAGTGATGAAAAGCTGCTTCACGTAGCTTGCCGAGTTCCTTCATACTCAACTGAGGAGTTTCAAAGATAGGATGTGTGGTGTCGTATTTATCAAAATCTGTGACGCGAAGCCAACCATTTGCTTTTACTTGATCGTAGAGCGGTGTCCCTGGAAAAGGGGTTGCAACATTATAGAAGCCGACTGCATCAGGCGCAATTTTTTCTATAAACTTGATAGTATTCCAAGCTGATTCTTTAGTTTCTCCTGGAAAACCTAAAATGACATTTGGTGTGGGTTTCAATCCGACCTCACGCACCCAACCAATAACTTTTTCTGTTAATTCAGGAGTAATACCTTTCTTCATTGCGTCAAGAACTTGCTGTGTTCCTGATTCAGCGCCAAACCAGAAAGAGACACAACCTGCCTGCTTCATTTTCATGAGTATTTCTCTGGTAACTAAGTCAACTCGTGAACCGCAATTCCACTCTATCTTTAAGCCTCTTTTGAGAATTTCTTCACAAAGTTCCTCAACTAGGTGTTGATCCACAGTAAACGCGTCGTCACAAAAAGTGAATTTTGTTTTTCCATAAGTTTTATTTAGGAATTCCAATTCGTCAGCAACGTTTTTTGCACTGCGCATGCGAAATTTGCGACCATGCATACGTACGGTACAGCAGAACTCACACCAATAGACACAACCTCTGCTCATAGCGAGATAGAGAACATCTTCGTATTGGGCGAATTTCTCCATAGGCCAGAGATGCCGTGCAGGAAACGGCAAACTATCAAGGTCTTCAATATAGGGACGATCGGGGTTTCGCTGAATTTTGCCATTTCTGCGGTATGTTGTGCCCACAACAGCTGAAGTGTCCTTTCCCACCTCGATGTATTGCACCAACTCCAGTAACGTTTCTTCGCCCTCTCTTCTAACCACGATATCTAGCTCTGGACACTCTTCAAGAGCATGCTTATCCCAGAAAGTTACATGCGAACCACCTGCTATAAT
>JAAZFA010000276.1 GCA_012511995.1 Thermoproteota archaeon
ACCAACTACCCCCTGCAAGAACTAGCTAAAACAACTGAATACACAAAAACGGGAACTAAAAAAGGCTGGAACGACTGCCAAAGAAAGGCACTTGTTGTTTTGGTTTGTTTGGTTTTCCATATGTTTATTGCTCCGTATTTTTATGTGACACAATCGCTATGCGATAGGTACACATAGGCGTATCTTGTTATGATACCTTATACAAAGAGCAAATTTGTCGCCAAGAGAGAGAGGTTATAAGTTTCTAAGCAATGACCCCATAACCGACGAAACTCTCAGAATGTTCAAACTAAGTTAAGCGTAATTATCCAGTCCTGAGTGACGATTATCAGCTAATCACTAAAGTCATTAATAAGCTGGAATCATCTGAGTCTACATATGGCTGATTTCAGCATATTTCATTTTAGAATTTACTTATTTGTGCCAAGTTACTTTTTCACCCAAAGTGTACTGCCACCATGTATCAACCACATATAAACAAGAGAATACCATTTATTGAATTATGATTAGTAGAGTAATAGAACAATTGTTAGGTCTATGAATAATAAGGTAATCAAGTTAGCGTTGGCACGAACTGGAATAGGAACAATCATGGGTAGAAAATCGGTAAGCAAGGGCAAAGAGTACGTAAGAATTTGGGTTTATGTGCCCACAAAAGGTAGTGAAGATACCGCTTTTCCTTTCAAAATTGGTGACCCCTGCTTAGTAAAAATTGATGAAAGAAAAAAGCAACTTATCGTAAAACCAATCTCTAAAGAGGAAGCAATAGAACAAGGCTGGCGCTTACGAAGCAGAAAGACTACTGACACCTAAATTGGGCAAAAATTTCCACGTTTATTTGATGATACGTGACTGAACTAATATTAACAACTAAAAGCAGAATACTGAGTTGTGTTAGTGCAATTCAACGAAAAAACCTTACGTTAACTACCCGAAGTTACATTACCTGCTGTGCAAACAAAGGCGTTAGTGTTATGGAGAAAAAGTTTGATTGGGGAAACGCCTTAATCGATGCAACAATTACGAGCGCCATTACATTTTTCAGCACATTAGGCGGAGGAGCATTTTCTGGATAGGAGGTTGCCTCTACCATTGCCTCATGTACTATGTCGACGAAATCGGTCATCGCCGGATGAAATCTATAGTATGCCCTTTTTTAGTGGTGAGCAGTATTTTTTCTAGTGTGTCCCATTTGGATTTTTCACGATCACTTTCAAAGTAACATCCTGCTCCAGCATAACTCTCAATGCAAGGCAGTGTCCTTTGTAGATATTGCCATGAGTTCCACCAAGTCATTTTCTTTACTGTTGTATGAGGATGATGTAGCACTAATTTTGGTTTTTCTTGTTGCGCAGTCCTCTTAAATTGTTCGTTAACCTGTTTTCTCCATCCGGTAGCATTCTTGGACCTTGGATTAAAAATGGCTAAATCATGGCATCCTAAAATCATAGTTTTCCCGATTTTAAGATCGATAAAATGGGTTCCTAAGTCTTCAATTCTTACGAGCCCTTTTTCTTGATTATTTGTTGGATATGACTTGCCGCTCCAATAGTATTTCTCTTTTTTTAAGTCTAATAGAACGACAAGTTCTGCATGGAGCTGCCCGATATGCTTGTGGGTTGTAGCGACTTTGGTTTTTTTCGAATCAACACCCAAAGTAAGATAATCGGAATATTTGTTCAGTTTCTTAATTAGTTTAGTGTCTATAACTTGATTAACACAATTATTAGCTGCTTCAAATAGTAGATTGAGGGCTTCTCTTTTTGGATGTTTATTGTCACCTATTTTTTTCCGTGTAAGATTGTTTGGCCAATCGAATTGGAGAAATCCTCCGCATGTCAATAGGAATTTTACCTCTAACCCAGGCGGCCAAGTATATATTACTTTGTTTAAAACGCATTTGGCTTCATCGGGGGGTCCTTGCCATTTTTCGGTGAGAATTATTCTGGCAATGTTTGGTTTTTTATCTTGTCTTATCGCTAATGATGCGGTTTTAATTTCTAATTAACCTCTTGAATTTCTGCAAATCACCTTTGTTTGTGGGATTTAAGCTGCACCAAGGGAAATCGCCTGCATAAATTCGTACTGTCGGTTCCAAGTTGCATACATCAGGCATGAAATCTCGTATAGTATCGTACCAAGCTCTTTGCTCATCTCTGTAGGGAGGGTCATTATCTTTTGAGTCAAGTTCATCACACAAGCGTATCCACTTGTCTTTGTCATAACCTAGCTTCAAGCCTTCAGGATATAATTCAAGAGCAAGTTTTCTTGCAGCTGAAAAGTGTTGGGATTCATCAAACTCTAGCACGAATCCTGGTTTAGTTATAAAGAAATCGCAACGAGGTAGAGTGTTAACCTTAACAAAAACATCATACCCTCTATTTTTCTTGAGTTCTTCGAAAATTCTTGCCAGATAATCTTCGTATTTATGGTCTTTAAAGTTTGTTGGAAAAGTTCCCACTTGAGATTTATAGTTCCTTTTCACATCTCCATACAACTGCTTTAGTAGCTCTTCCAAAACACGCTTGCATTCGGGGCATCTTTCGTTATGTTTTGGGTGTCTTGGTCGATCGATTGGTTTTTCTTTTGTCTTTTCTGACTGCGTACAATTGTACTCATTTTTGTACCAATCTATTAGGTAGTGATGTTTTTCTGGAATGTCGTTCTTTTCTGGGTTTGTTTTTCCGTTTTTTCTACTTGAGTGGTTGTCATCTGTTCCATTGAAAAGATGTTTTGTTCCATCTGGGAGTCTGTAGAGCATGCGACATCCGTTTGGTTGAGCTGGTCTGTTGGCTACACAATGAGTAGATATCTGAATTAGGATACCTAATCTAATTGCACCGTAAATGCTTTCTTGAGTTCGATTCAAAATTTCTCTGTTTGAAAACCCGTCTTTATCAGGATGTAATAATGCGGGATCAATCCAGACCTCATCATCAAATTTTTCCATTCTAATCCCTCTTAGCTACCCAAGCTAATTTCCACCGTTTTAGGCAGTCTATTATTTTCTTTAGCTCATAACATGTTCTGAATTGTTTTCTTGTTG
>JAAZFA010000277.1 GCA_012511995.1 Thermoproteota archaeon
ATCACCCTTATCACCGAAGACCTATTCCTCTATGGCACCAAAGATCCACGGTTCGTGGCTAACAGTGAAGCAGTCATAAAACTATGCAAAACTGTTGCAGATTACCCCGGCGTTAAAAGCATTCAAGCTGCTCACATGTCGCTTGCACCAGTATGGCATGACCCAAAAATGATTCAAAAACTCTCTGAGATACTAATCGAAAAAAGCTGGTATAGCTTCGGTAAAAAACCAATCATTACTGCTGAAACAGGCATCGAAACCGGTAGTCCCAGACTTATGAAAAAATACATGGCTGGTAAAATGTTACCTTTCAAACCTGAACAGTGGCAAGACGTAGTTACAAACTCATTTGGCATCCTAAACGATAACGACTGGTACCCCTTGGCAACCCTCATCATCGGTTTGCCTGACGAAAAAGAAGAAGATATGCTCCAGACACTTGAATTAATGGATAAACTCAAAGACTACAATGCATTCTATGTACCATTATTCTTTGTTCCACTAGAAAACTGTGTCTTAATGAAACAAAAAGGCACGGAAATAGATTCACTGTCAAAAGCACGTTGGGACTTCTTCATAAAATGTTGGGAATACAACATAAAAATATGGAAACCAACATTCCTTGAAAACCGTTTAAACAGTCCAGTAGCCTACAAAGCTTTCGACAAAATCGTTATCCCCTACTTTGGCAAAATTTTGGGAGCTTACTATGGTTTAACACGTGGTGCCAGTGGTGAACAATTTAAACAAGCAGTTTACCAACTAAGCATGCCAGTGTTTAATGACGACCGAAAAAACAAACAAGAAAACAAGGCTTAACAGACTATTCTTCTGATATTTCTTCTATTTTCTCTTGTTCCTCAACCAAATCTTCATTTACCGCTTCTGCAACTAACGGTTCTGAGCAGTATTGTTTGATTATTTTTCTTGCATGCGTAATGTACCCAGTATGCCCAGTCATCATCGTATTCGGTCTTGTTTTGCCACGTTCCACTTGCATAGTACGCATTAAGCATTCAACAGTTTCAATAAAGACAAATCCCGCTTCACGTAATGCCTCTGTTGTGCGAACCACTTGATCGATCGTTGGACTAAACGACACCAGAACACCAGAAGGTTTCAGCGCTTCATATGCGTGCGGTATAACTAGCCATGGGACAGCCAAATCTAATATGACAGCATCTAAGTCTTTTTCGTTAATACCCATGGTAACATCGCCGCTTTTCATCTCAACATTATCTATAAGTTTTGAGCGCTGAAGGTTCTTAGCGGCGTTTTTTTGAAATTCTGGACGAAACTCGTAAGTATAGACTTTACCAGTAGAACCAACGTAGTGTGCCAAAGCAGATGTTAATGCTCCTGTACCTGTACCAGATTCAAATACTCGACTTCCTGGACCAATGCCACTAAACATGACAATCAAGGCGGCATCTTTGGGATAAACTATCTGTGTGTTACGTCCAGATTTCATCATATAATCGGTTAATTTAGGCTTAAGAGTAGCAAATGTTACGCCCAGGCTGCTTTTAATGGGTTCACCATATTCTTTATCAATTAAATCATCCATTTTCAAGTAGCCTTTGTGTGTATGGAAAGTTTGGCCTGCTTGTACTTTTATCATGTAAGTCCTGCGTGCATCAAGATAAATCAGCACATAGTCGCCGTCAGCGATTAACTCGTTGGTCAATTAAAGTTCCTCGAAAAGTGAAAATGAACAAGTGCCATTTAAGCTTTGAAGCTCAATCATTCACTTTCATTATTGACACACAATACATATTTACAACATAGAAAACAATTATTTGTAACATGCTACATTCAAACAGAAAAAACCATAAATC
>JAAZFA010000026.1 GCA_012511995.1 Thermoproteota archaeon
TAGCGTTAGAGAGTTACCATAAGGATTTGGTGGCTGAGAAAGCAGGTCTTGAACAGGAAATGGACGGGGTTAAAGCTAGAATCGAAGAATTAAAGGCCAAACAAACAAATAAATAACCCCAAGTTAACCTACCAAAATGACATTCTCTTTTTTTAAAAATAATAACGTGAGATGAATATTTGTTCTCAAAAATTCTAATTTTAAGCTTGAATGAATAACAAATGCCAATCTTGATAATGAAATACTCAGGGGGTTATTGTCGTTGAGTTAAATGCAGTGAATCCTTATAAGCAGATGGCAGCGATAACCCAAAACAGGAACATAAAAACGACTCTTTTAGACATCGCTAAAGAAGAAAAGACGGAGCATTATATTCTAAAAGTGTTCTCAAAGCGTATGGTAGTTTTGCAATAGTATAAGTATTATCACCCCATAGGTTTTGGCTTTTAAAAAACGGCTTTATAGTAGTGCTTACAAATTCAAAGGGCAAGAAGTGAGTGTTAAGTTGCACTTAGAAGAGATGAAGAGGGAAATAGAAGCGTTAGTTGTTGCTAAAGGATTCTACAATAAACCTGAAGACATACCTAAAAAGTTGCTATTTGCTTTTATTGAACTCGGAGAAGCCAGCGACGCTTGGAAGAAAGGGCACCCAGAGGAAAAAATTGCTGAGGAATTAATCGATGTTATGTTTTACATACTGGACGCTAGCCGCTTAGCTTGCCCTAGTATCGATATGGATGAGGCTTTTGCCAAAAAACTCGCCAAAAACCTAGGAAGACCGCGCCAATATGGAGAAGGACACCGAAGTAAAAGATCTTGATAAAAAGCAGGCATTAAGCTTTTAATGGTTGCTTTTTCTTTTGATGTGATTAAGAGTGAATTATATCTATCCAGCTAACGTATGCTTTGAGTGTAATAACTGTGGATTATGCTGTGGCGACACTGAAAATAAGCGTCGTCACATATTACTACTGAAGAGCGAAGTGGAAGAGATTTCTATCGTTACTGGGCAGCGGATTGAGGAGTTTACCATTGATTCGGTAGGAACTACTCCTTACGTTTATGAAATGAAAAAATTGGAAGGCAAATGTGTATTTCTAAGAGATAATCTGTGTAGTATCTATGCGGTGCGGCCTTTGATCTGTCAGTTTTATCCCTTCGAACTAAAATATGAAGCGGATAGAAAAATTCATGTTTTTAGCGATACATCTGAATGCCCAATGATAGGCTGGGGAAAAAAATTAACTAAAGAAAATTTTGAGGCACTGTATACTTTAGCTCAACAGCGGCTACTTTAAAGTCCTCTTAGCATATCAGCATGTTCAAGGATAACTCCACAGTAATGGCATTTGAGTACAAGTGGCTCTTCGTTCTTGACGTGGAATTTTGGTCTGATGGGTTCGCCGCTATTACTAACGCAACACGGATTGCTGCATTTGATTATACCATCTATTGTTTGAGGTAACTTGACTTCTAACTTCTCAATAACTTGGTAATTTTTAATAATGTTTATTGAAGCATGGGGTGCTACTAGTGCTATTCGGTTTACTTCTTCAGGACTTAGTGCTTTTCCTTCGATTTTTACTATATCTTTGACACCAAAACGTTTGCTCGGAACGTTAACAGCGATAGTCATAACCCTATTTTCTTTACCAGTAATACCCAAAATATTTATGACATCAAGGGCATAACCACCGCGGATGTGATCGATGACCGTGCCATCCTTAATTTTTGAGACCCTAAGTTCCCTATCACTCATATAATCACCACTTATTTGCTGTGCAAACAAGAAAATAAGATTTTAGATCTAAAATGAGGGAACCTTAAGAACGGAGGTCAATTACAGTTGTACCTGCGAATTTGTCGAAGTAACGCATAAACGCTTGGCTCTTTATGCGCCAGCCAAACAGTAGGTCAAACGGTAACAGCGGCAAGACTTTTCCAAAATTGCGAACTGCTGCATGATCATAAGACATTTTCTTTCCATCTGTCCTGACCACTTTGAGGCCGATAACGCGTTTACCCAAACTCTGACCATTAAAGCCCTCTAGTAAGGTGGAGTATAGCCATAGTAGGCCAACAGTGATGAATATTACTGTACTTATCTCGTTCCCCAAGTTTGAGTTAGTAGGCGAGAACAACTGTGGAATAAGAGTAATGGCCATTGTGATTGCAAAGGCCAGCGCGAAGTCAATGAGGAATGCGACTGACCGCTTTTTGAAGGAGGATAGTGGAAGGGAGCTTGCCTTGCCTTGCACGTCGGCAACTTCAGCCCAGCTTTCTACGTCATGTATAACTCTTACTGCGCTTTCACCTGCTCTGCTAAGTCTATATTTACCGCTTGGCGTTTGCTCAATGAAAGGTGATAAAGCACGCAAATGGAAACTAAGCTTGCCAGTGTCTACTTTGAGTAAGTTAAGCAAATCAGTAAACGATTGTTCACCGTTATCGCTTAGATCCAGCAGTATATCTCTGCGCAGTGGATGCGAGAGTACAGATAGTACCTTGGAAATATTTTCTTGATTTACTGCCATTATTTCAAAACCATTTGTTTATTATTAATGAGCCTTTTTGGTTGTACGGTTTTGACGAACGTTCTTTGATAACTATTAATTCTCCCATATAAGTAAGACTCAAAAACTTGGCAGTTTGACCAAGCATATTTTTATTTATATAAAACTCAACCTTTTAAATGATTGTAAATGTCTAGCGCTGATGTTGCAGTAAAGGTTTACGAAGATTTGGCAAGCGAAGACTTCAGAGTATTAAGTATTATTGAAGCAGGAATGGCACACCACGAATTCGTTCCAACCGAGCAAATTCACAAATTTTCCAAAGTTCCCATTGACCGTATCATCTATACACTTGGTAAACTTAACAAATTAGGCTTAATCTACCAAACCAAAGGAGCTTATGTTGGACACACCCTTAACTACTCTGGGTACGACTGTTTATCTATTCATGCATTAGTCAAGGGCAACGTAATGGCTTCCTTTGGCAATATTTTGGGTGTAGGAAAAGAAGCAGACGTCTATGACGCCCTCACTCCACAAGAAAGACGTATAGCAATAAAATTTCATCGTATTGGCAGAATAAGCTTTCGTCAAACAAGACGTAAACGTGGTTATATAAAAGAACACTCTACATGGCTCTATCAATCACATCTCGCCGCTGAGAAAGAGTATCAAGCTATGAGGAAAGCTTTTGAGAATGGCGTATCAGTGCCCGAGCCACTTACCCAAAACCGTCATGTTATAGCCATGGGCATGATTGAAGGTGGAGAACTCTCTAAGTATAGGGACATCGGTAAAGAGGAAAAAGTACTTCGAGAAATCTTACGCAACATCAAAAAAACATACTTGAAAGCGGGCTTAATACATGCTGATTTAAGCGAATACAATATTATTTTGCAACCAGATGGTCACATTTTAATTATTGATTGGCCTCAAGCCATAAAAATAGATCATAAAAACGCACGAGAACTACTTGAACGTGACCTAAAAAACGTTCTTAATTTTTTCAATAGAAAATTTAAAGTAAACCTAGCTATCGAAGAAGCATACAAATATGTTGTAGGGGAAGCAAAACGCTTACCCATATAGATTAATGCTTATTTGCATCTAAGATTATGTAGAGGATGTTGTTTCCTCGAAGGAGTACGTTACCATAGTTAGTCATTAACTGGTCTTCTTTGCACTCCGTTGCCCCCTCCAAAAGTATGTTCATATGCCCATCGCACTTAATCATTTTACCTTTGTATTCATAGCCACTTTTTAGAACAACTTCAATGTTGCCATGTAACTGTTTTATGAGAACATTTAGTGGTTTTTTACTTGGTTCCATCGACATATTACGTCACTGTCCATGTCTGTTAATATCCAAGAACCTCCTACCAGATATAAAAGGCTTATTGAAAAAGTGCTCACGTTGATACCACTCGAATATTTCTCTTCTTTTCTTTTATGTTCCCCCTTTCTTTTGTTACTTATTTTACTGCTTGAAGAGTCAACATACTATATCACCCCGATTTAACCATTTTACAAAACAATAGTTGAATGACCTTGTAGAGTATTTTTGAAGAGTAAACATCATATGGAAACACGGTAATAATAAAAAAGCAGCAGTATTAATTAATAAATTAACAATGTCAATTTTAGATGGAGTAAAAAAGGGGGGTTATAAATGTCGTTACTAAATTTTAGATATCAATGAGAGCAATGCCACCACTAGGAAAGCTATGCCCGTCAAGAATAAATCGCCTGCAGTTAAGAAATACACGATTATTGCAACGATTATTGCAGGCACTAGGACTAAGAAGAGTTTAATGAGCACAATAATAACAAGACCAATTATTACAAGAACAAGTAAAAACATCCAATCAATGTTACCGAGCCCAAGACTGTCCAGTATTGAATAAACAATTAACATTAAAAGAGAAGGATTCAATGTTTTCTCCTCAAACAAAAACTGGGAAAAGACGGTAATATACCTTTCTTACTAACAGTAACTGGAATGTATTAGCTCATTTTACCCCGAAGCCTACTGAGCACCTCATCCTCAATCCATTTTTCGCCCTGAATCGTTAACTTAAACTCAGGCTTACTAGGGTCAGGCTTGAAAACTTGCCCCCGTTTAGTCATTTCATTTAATCTAGCAGGGACCATGCTTTTAATTCCGCTGGATTCAAGTAACTTCTGAACCTGTGCAGCTGTATTTCTTTTATCGTCTGAAGCATAAAGAACCAAACCAACAGCTTGATAATGAGTTAAGTTCTCACGTGTAACAATAACCGGACCCTCAGTAGTGAGTTCAATGATGCCCTTAAGCTGGGCTCCTGATGGCGTAAGACGATTCGAGACAAAATCAGAGAGTTTTTCAGTAAAATTTTCGGGGATATTATTTAACATATCAAGTATGTCTTGTGGTTGGTCGCCTTCAATAATTACTTCTCCGAATGCGGTTTTAATTCGGGCTTCGATGCGCTTCAAAGCAGTTACCTCTATGTGTATAGCTGGGCTGATAGCTTTTAGGATTTACGGCTATTCAAAAAGCATTATCGACATAATGAGGGCTTAAAAGGGAATTGCCGGTCCAACTTTTCCGACAACTAAGCATTAAGCGTTGATATGATTAGGATTAAACAGAGCCTATAACTTAAAGTCACACTCTTTTACATAGCTATCCAAGATGAGGATAAACAAATAAAGGTTTTAGAGAAAAATTCCAAAAGCGCTTCAATTCTAAGGAGGGCGTAGTTTATGTCGTAAGAGTTTACTAACTAGTTCGGGGTTAGCTTTGCCACGGACTTCCTTCATGGCGGCCCCCATCAGCATACCAAACGCGTTCTTGCCAAACTTCTCAATCTGAGCCTTATTCGATGCGATTATACGGTCAATCACTGGTACAAGGTCTGCTTCGGTAAACATCTTCAAGCCCAAAACGGCGATTGCATCCTGCAAGGGTTTTCCCTCATTCTTAGCCAACCAGCAGAATACGTCTGGGAGGGCTTCTTTTGCAAGTTCACCTGCTCCAACAGCCTTAAAAAGTGACAAGGTTTGCTCATCGGTAACATTTTCCACTGGGATGCTGTCACGTTTGAGTGCTTTGACGGTTTCGGTTAAGAAAGCTGCAGTGGTGGAAGCTTGGACACCTTTGAGTTTAGCTGCCTCTTCAAAAACTGGCAGATATTCGGAATCAATGAGTTGCTTGGCAAGTTTCTCGTTTAAGGTATACTGTTTGATGAGGCGAGCGAGTTTCTTCTCCGCTGGTTCAGGTAAGTTCGTTCGAACTTCCTCAATGAGTGCGGCGGTTATGGGTTGCGGTGGGATGTCGGTTTCAGGGTACATTCTTGCCGCCCCCGGGCGAGGACGCATAAAGCGGGTGGTTCCATCGTCTTTAGCCGTCCGCGTTTCTTGCGGGATGATTGTGCAAGCTACTTGTGCACGTTCAACCACAGCCTTGAGTGCATCACTTGTATTCTCTGCGGTATCAGCTACAAAAACTACTGCATCAGATTCCGATGCACCAACTGCCTCTCGGAGCGCTTTAACCTCTTCAGCTGTAATGCCATAGTTAGCAAGAACCTCATCGGTGTGGAATATTCCGCCAACTCTACCCCAGAACTTTGCATAATCAGACAATTCACTACCTAAACGGAAATTAGGCATCAATTCACGACCAGTTAAACCGTTGAAACCGGATAGTTTAACGGCGAGAACTTTGTGTTTTCTATCAACTGCTTTACGGATGACTTTGCTCTTAGTAGCTTGGAATATACCTGACACATCAACGAAATCTGCTTTAAGGGAAGCAGACGTGATTCCGCGCTTGGCTAAATCCTCTCTGATTGCAATTAGGTTAAGTTGACGCTGAATTTCGTAATCAACAACTGTTGAAATTAATTCTAGTGCCTGAACGCCCTTAATTTCAACAAGAGCACCATTTGGTAAGGAGACGTTAAGGTCTTGGCGAATGGTACCTAAGCCACGCATAACCTTTTGAGTGTCCCGCAATATCCTGCCAATCGCAAAAGCGACTTCCTGCGCCTCCTGCGGCGAATAAATAACTGGCGCGGTGGCTAACTCGATAAGCGGAATACCCAATCGGTCGATACGATAACGAAGGGTCTTACCCTCATCTTGAATACCAGTTTTGCGGGCTGCATCTTCTTCGAGGCTTGCCGCCTGCATTGGGATGACTTTGTCACCTACTTTTATCCATCCATCCAAGGCAATTATTGTCGTGCGCTGGAAGCCAGTAGTATTAGAGCCATCGATAACGGTTTTACGCATGACATGCACCTCATCAATGGGCTGCATATTCATCATTAAGGACGCGGTCAAAACAACTTTGAGAGCTTCGAGGTTTATTGGGTGCGGTGGCTCCTCATCCATATCCACTAAGCAGCTACTTTTGTAATTCCCTTCGTAGATGATCTTAACACCTTTCTGAAACTCAAAGTACGCCGCAGGGTCAACTTGACCCAATTCGCTCTGCGTTGGACGAAGCCGACGTAGAAAAGTGATTTCTGGAGTGTCCTTAAAAAGTTCAGCTGGACAGCTGCAGAACAATTTGCTACCTACGTTTAATTGCTGATGAATCTCGAGTCCACATTTTAAGCCAATTTTTGCATAGTCAATTGCCACTATTGCGATCCTCCATCAACATTTAGGTTCTGTGGGAGTGTTCTTGTCGAAATTTCGCCCACAAGGTTAGTTTGCATAATTGTCGCTACTTCTTTAGAGTCATTTGTTTGACCCAGAACCCACATAAGTTTGACAAAACTAGTTTCTGGGAACATATCCTCAAGTGGGATAACGCCCAAACTAAGCAAGTCACGACCAGTATTATAGACGTTCATATCCACGCGACCCCAGATACACTGAGAAGCCAACGCAACCACAACACCTTTTTCGATTGCACGTTTGATTGCATCAAAACAGAACTTACTAACATGGCCTAGACCTGTGCCTTCAAGCAGGATACCTTTGAAGCCTTTTTCAACATAGAAATCGATAACTGCGGGATCAAGCCCAGGATAGAATTTGATTAATGCTACTTTGTCACAGAAGATCGGTTTTAGGACCAACTTGCGTTTAGAGTCTCGTTTCTGGTAGCTATTTGTGTTCATGGTTACTTTTAGGTTCTGTACACGGGCGATAGGAGAGGCGTTAATAGATTTGAAGGTGTCTCGGCGGCTAGTATGGCACTTGCGTACTTTAGTGCCACGGTGGATAGCGATGGCTATGTCAGAGGAAGTTTCATGCATGGCCAAACCAACTTCGGCAAAAGGCGCCTCACCTGCGGCTTTAACAGCACCGATGAGGTTAGTGGCTGCATCACTACTGGGTCGATCTGAAGAGCGTTGGGCACCAACAAGGATAACGGGCACCGGTAGATTCTGAAGCGCAAAACTAAGTGCGGCAGAGGTGTATCCCATGGTATCTGTTCCATGTGCGATGACCACGCCGTCTATACCAGCTTCGATGCGCTCTGCAACTTTCGTTGCAAGTTCAGTCCAGTTTTGTGGCGTCAAGTTCTCACTGTAAATGCTAAAAATAATTTCCGTATCTATCCTCGCAACATCGGCAAGTTCAGGAACAACACCATATAGGTCGCTTGCAGACATAGCAGTGCGAACAGCACCTGTACGGTAATCAACACGGCTAGCAATAGTTCCGCCAGTGCTCACAATAAAGATATGCGGCAAAGCGGGGTTCTGTTTAGGCAAGGGCGGCACCTCGAACTGGGGGGCAATGCCTTTACCGATTTTTTCTATCTTTACATCGACCGTAGCTTCAATCCCGATGTTGTAGCCATTTTTCATCTTAATGATTATAGCAGAACCTGCACCGGAGCGTGGAATCAAGATGCCCTCATAGGACTTGCCTTTGCTTATGATTTTAAGGATGTCACCGATGCCACAATCTGTCGCCTTAAGCAACTGTAGTGCATGACCTTTGTAGCCTGAAGCTTCAAGTTCACTCATTCTTAGTTAACCTCTTTGAAACATAAACGCCATCTCGCTCATAACCGAGACGCATGTAATATCGTCTTGTTCCTAATGCACTAATGACTAAAAGCTTTTCCAGCCCAAACTCGTTATGCGCAATGTATTCCGCCTTTGCTAAGAGATCTTTACCATAACCGCGATGCTGCATAGCGCCGTCTTCGCGTTTACCGACTGGGACCAGTTGACCATAAACATGTAGCTCACGTACAATCGCACTGGGAACGTTGGTTATTTCAAGCCGATGAGCTTTTTCTGAGGGTATGCGCATACGTAGATACCCCAGTAATATGTTGTTTATGGGATCTTCGGCGGCTATGAAAAATTCTTTACCGCCTGATGCTTCATAACACTGGGTTCTAATGTCTATCTTTGACAAATCAGGTTTAACTTTGTCAACCTGCATGCGATGCCCCACCTCGCGACACCTGATACATTGACACCTAAACCCATGTTTAGCAAGTTTCTGCTGCACAAGTTCGCGGATGTTACTCTTCTTCACTCCTCCTATAATAAGTCTTGCAGGGATATCACGTTGTACACGCATCACTCTAACCCAACACGGTATGGTTTTTTTGATGTTTGCGATTACTTCAGCTGCCTGTTCGGTACTGTAGGGGGTGTAATTGCCTTCTTTATACCATTGATAAGCTTTGGTACCCTCTATGGCGAGGCAGGGGTAAATCTTTATCATATCTGGTTTAAACGAAGTATCAGAAAAAAGCCGTCTAAACGCTTCAATGTCCTGCTCTGGATTAGACCCAGGCATTCCGGGCATCATGTGATAAACAATTTTTAAGCCAGCATCTTTGGCGATTTGCGTAGCATCTACTACGTCGGCAACCGTATGGGTTCTACCTACAGCACGGTAAATTTCGTCATCAGGATTCTGGACACCCAACTCTACACGGGTAACACCCATGTCGAGCATACCATCGATATGAGATTGTTTAGCCCAGTCGGGCCGAGTTTCGACAGTTATGCCCACATTGCGTGTTTGACTGACTTCCGCATTTGCTTTTGCCGCCTCAAGGTTAGCTGAAGTTTTACCAGTTATTGCATCAAGACAACGTTGAATAAACCAAGTTTGATACTCTAAAGGTGTTGCAGGAAAAGTACCACCCATGACAATAAGTTCAATTTTATCAACCTTATGTCCAATTTGAGTTAATTGTGTAATGCGACTCATCACTTGCGCATATGGATCAAATTTATTTTGTGATCCACGCATCGCCGCCGGCTCTTGACCGGTATAGCTTTGTGGTGAACCCATAGTTGGACCACCAGGACAGTAGGCGCAGGGTTCAAGTTGGGGACATGGATAGGGTTTAGTCATGGTAGCGACGACTGTTACTCCGCTGATTGTGCGTGTTGTTTTGCGTTTTAAAATAGGAATAAGCAGCTTAGATTCTTGGGGGGTTAGTTGACTAATTATATCTGCGCTGGATGGTACCTTGTCAAGTTGGTATTTGCCTGCAGTTTTGATCTTTAACTTGTTTACATCGTTACGTGTGGGGTTTTGCATAGTAAGCAAAGTAGTAATAATTTCTCGCAGTGCGGTTTGATTTGTCAAGTTTTATAGTACCGAACTATTGTTGAGGGATGAGATAAATAAACCACTCTAGCGGCGAGTATCAAAATTTGAGCATCATAAGAATAGACATTTCACTAACAGGGTTTCTTCTCCTTCAAAATAAACGTCCGTTAAAATGAAACGTCCAGGTTTTTTTGAACAAAGAACCTGTTTTGCTTTGAAAGTATTTGCAAGTCAGTGTAATAGGACATGAATAGCATACGCGAGCAACAATTTAATCAGTTAAAATAAGTTATTGAATATAGGAAAGCCTAAAAAAGAATAACAAGAAAAGGTAGAATTGACCTCTTGGAGCTTACATCCAATTTTGACCCGCTTTCCGTTGCAGAATAACGCGTTTCTCATA
>JAAZFA010000278.1 GCA_012511995.1 Thermoproteota archaeon
ATGCAACGGAAAAAAATAACACTGATTGTCGTTCTATCACTTATGATTTCAATAGGCTTAATTTTACAATCCGTTGACTTGGTAAACGCTAACTATTATCCACCTCCCTCTATTGAGATTTCCTCACCGATTGGCGCTCCGAGGATTTATAGAGAAAACTCCGTTCCACTTCACGTAAACGTTAACGTATTAGCTAATGAACCTGATATAACTTCAATCAAATACAGTCTAGACGGAAAAGCCAACGTTACACTTACCGACCTTGCTAGAACCGATGATGTATCTTATTGGACAACAACAAAAGGCGTTTTCATACAAGGCACTGCTTTTCGTGCTGAAACTTCACTAGATAATTTAGCTGATGGAAAGCACACGATAACTGTCTATTCACATGATGTTAATGGCAAAGAAATGTCTGAATCGAGAGAGTTCACAGTAGACTATGACTATGTGCCTCCGCAAAATCCCTTCGGACTACCCGATAACATCCCCAACGGCACTGCAACGCTACCACCTACGACTACCCAAACAGAAACCCCCATACCAGCCATCGACTCAAGCAGTCTCCAACCCTTTGAAAACCTCTGGTCTTACATAATCATAGGTTGTGTATCGGCATCATTATTAGTGGGAGTACTATTATTCAGGAAAAAATCAAGCTTTAAGGGATCAAAAAGCTGTGAAACTTTCACATGAAAGCGCTAATTGCGTTAATTACCTTAAGCCTTATTGTCTCTCTTTCAATCCTTGTACTACCCATTAAAGCGCAACAACCAACTCTTCCACCTGAACTGCGAGATTTAGATGCAGAGCAATGGAATGAACTATTGAAAAAGGGACAGGCAACCCCGCCATCACAGTTAACTGACCAAGATAAAGAACTGCAAGATAAAGTTTTGAATTTTTTGGCTACCGTTGCAAAAATTGATACTGCAAGCTACACGATAGAAACATTTGTAGACAATGTACCTGGTCCCAACTATGACAAAACCTTAAAGCTAAAGTTGTCCTCTGATGATAGCAAAATAGATGTACTTTGTCTTTTTAGAGATAATTCGCTATTTTGGTGCACGATTCATCCAGTTCAAGGGTCTCCCGCCTCTACTAGATCAGAATCTTCAGACGCTCTTACCATAGCTAAGGATACTCTTGAAAGTCTTCAAACTTTTTCGGCAAAAGACCACTTCCCAAAGATGCTAATAATGCTGAATGATGTGACTGAACTAAAGAGCTCTAAAAGTGTAAATGCTGAGTTTACTCAAGAAATAGCAATCAGCGACAACACAGCAAGAATATCGTGGGAGCCTTATGCTAACGGTCTTAGCAATCCGCAAAACAAGCTAACACTTGAATTTAAAGATGGAAATCTATTGTTTTTTGCTGATTTCTTAGGACTATTCACTATAGGCAGTAGCGATGTCATTATTACAGAAAAAGACGCCATTCAAATTGCAATCGAGCATACACGGGAGTTTACGTGGGAAGAGGATGGCGAAACAATCACGAACGTCAACGTTTTAGACAGCCCCATCATTGCAAACATAAGCCTACAAAACAGAGGAAACAACACCCTGTATCCATACTGGGATATTTGGCTACCTTTAGACAAGATGTACCCCGGCGGCGTCACAGGCTTTCACGTATCAATCTGGGCTGATACTGGCGAACTCTCATTCATAACACCAATAGGCTATTTAGGCAAACCAGATGCTGCATCTTTAGACTCTCAAACAACCCAACAAGGATCAAACTACGGTTTTGTTGTTGGTATTATGCTAATAGCTGCAACAGCGGCCATCGCAAGCTATCTGTTTTATAAACGAAAAAGATAGCTAACAACATTCCCTTTTTTCTTTAGTATGAATACAAACCAATATGTATGCCCTAATTTGAAGGGCTTGTTTGCCAAAACCCTACTCTAATTCCATTTACTTTTATTTCAAGTGAAGGTTAATGCTCACGCTAAATAGAGTATTTCGATTGGCACCTAAGAATTAGTACACATGTCCTAAAATATAGAGCTAAATAGGAAGAAATATTACTACTTTTACACTTGGAGGGCAGAGGCTGATGAATAATAATACCAAGATTTGTTGCATTGTTATTCTTGCTATGCTTGTAGTATGTGCCATTTTGGTTGCACCTGTTAGAGCTTACGGGGATTTTTGGGTTGAGAGGACACCCATGCCTAACTCGGGAGTATTTTTGAAAGCTGTCACGTTAAATGATAAAATACACATTATAGGCTCAAACTATACTGCCGCTTCTAACTTTCACGCTCACTATGACCCAGTAATTGACACCTGGGTTTCAAAAGAATCAATGACTTTGTATAGAGCCAATTTTGCTGTTGCCACTTATCAGGACAAAATTTACGTCATGGGCGGTTTTATAGGCGTAAGTCAACAGTTTATTCCAACAGCAACATCGGCAAATGAAATGTATGACCCAGCCACTGACAGATGGGTAAGTAGGATGGCATTACCCGTGGCAGAAGGGTTTTTGGAAGCTGTCACTATAAATGAAAAGATTTACGTTTTGGGCGGAGCCGCTTACAACGGAAAGGGATATGACATTAGCGGAATAAACTATGTGTATGATCCAACAAGTGATTCTTGGGAGCCACTAGCCTCTATACCTGTGCCCGTGTATAACTTCGCCATGGCCGCAGTTGGAGACAAAATTTATGTGATAGGCGGACACCTAAACTCACAAGAATACAGTGACCAAACTCAAATCTACGATACCCAAACCAACACTTGGTCTTTTGGCAAACCTGCCCCCATTACCACTGTTAGCAGAGCCGCCGTCGCAACTACAGGCATTTCGGCACCCGCCAGAATATACTACATCGGCGCTGAAGATG
>JAAZFA010000279.1 GCA_012511995.1 Thermoproteota archaeon
ACTTACTTTTTGCTAAGATACCATTTAAGGTATTCTTTTCGGCGGGATTGACGTTTCTCTTCGTCAGTTTCGCCATCAGGGCGATTTCTGTCATGAGCGTCGTTTAGTTCCTGTCCGGTGCAATATAAGCCGCAACTTTTGCAGCAATATTTTTTGGTCAGGGAGATGTAGGTCATTTCTCCGCCACATTCAGGGCAATAGTTTACCATACAGCGATCTCACTTATTTTTGTAATATTTCAGAGTTGCGTAAATATTAGTCTTCGCATTAGAGAAAAGAAAAGTTGCCCAATAAAACTGGCTTAAACATGATTGTACATTTTGTTGCTGCTATACTGTCCAGTGTTCATTTCCTGTTCAATTTCTCTAAGGAGCAGTATACGCTTGAAGGTGGCAGGGTGAGTTGAAAATAAACCATTTGCTTGTGCCCATGTAGATGCTGCCTCTTTCTCCATAGCATGTTCAAGCTCACGTTCGTTTAATACACCGTCATTGTCTAGGTCATATTGACTTTTTCTCTGCATTATGGATGCGATTTCCTGCTTTGCCATACCGGGGTCAGAAATGTAGAATGACCTGGCCCCCGAAGGGGCTTTGGGTGCAATAGATAAACCATAGGTGATTTTTGCAAGTGCACTCTGCAGTGATCTAGGAGATCCTGTTGCATATGCAGAAAATGCATCAGCATAGTGCTCACGCAATCTGCTTAACCTCATAACGATTATGAAAGTTATAATGTAGATTAAAAAAGCGATGATGCCTATTACGACAAGTATGGCTCCGGAGTTGTCTTTGTCTCTCCTGCCACGACCGCCGAATGCTCCTGCAAATAGAGTAACCTGTGCAATGTAGTATGCGATTAAGGGTAAACACGAAAGAACAGTCATAACAATATAGTCTTTGTGTTTAATATGCCCCAGTTCATGAGCAATGACTGCTTTTACTTCTGCTTGGTTTAATTGTCTTAGTAGACCTTCATGCACGGCCAGGACAGCGCTGTTGGTGGTACGCCCAAAGGTGAAAGCGTTAGGTGTATTGCTTGGTACCGTTGCTAGCCGCGGCATGGGTAAGCCAGCTTTGTCTGCGAGTTCTTTAACTGTGTTTTCCAGCCAAGGGTTTTCACCAGGCTTCAGATAATTGAGATGGGTAGTCCATTCAACCACGATAGGTCCGATAGCATACTGGAATAAAATAAACAAAGCGGAAGCACCTATAGCGATAGCAAAGCCAGCAAATACATCTAGTTGCAGAAAGTATACTATAACAAAGACCAGAAGGGAGAATATGAAAGCTGATAAGAAAATGCTGGTTGCCATTGCGAATTTAAGTTGTGATAGATTAGCCAAGCATTAATCCGCTCTTTTAATTGTCTTGTTTGAATACTGCTTTGGAGAAATAAGGCTTTCCCAAAAAAAGAGGAGAAAAGAGGCTAAAGAGAAATCACGGGTGTCACAGTTATACGTTTACCGCATCTATGTGGAATGTAGCCCAGCCTATAGCAATAAACATTAAGCTGCTAATTGAGCGTATAGTGGTTCCGCAGTCAATTCGAGCTAGGAGAGCTATAAAGGGTGCAGAAGATAAAAACGCATGTTCAGATCGTTCATAGGAACCGTCAAGAGAAGCAAATGGCGCTTCATTTAGCTACTTGTGGCATTATGGAGATACGCTATATCGCCACACCCACACCCTCTCTATAACACCGCCTTTCTAATCGTTGTTTTCTGTAGTGTTCGATGCTTTTAGCGTTTAAATCGTAAAAGAATAGTGTATTTGGTTTACTTTCAATCTCAGCGAGGAAAGAACAAATTGTTCAACAACCAGTGTCATCGGGTGTACCAATGGGATATTTAGCAAGTCCTTAATACCTAAAAAGCTAACTAATTCCCGAGTTGGTTATGTTGGCGATGGAGAGCACAGAATTAGAGGAATTTGTACGAGCTTGGAAAGACAACTCCTGTTCTCTTTTTGGCCTATTAAGACCTGAACTTCCAAGCGACAGGGCATTGGAGCAGGGACTAAAAGAGCTTATTCAAGACTGCTATCAAACCCTCCTCATTGGCAGATACAATGATTCCATCGTCATGATGGGTGTTTTCTTAGAGGCTTTAATGAAAGAGCGAATTAGTCTTAAGACAGGTATAGATTTCAGGGAACCTTATGGAAAATGCGTTGACAAATTAATGGGCATACGGAGAAGAAATGAAAGAATCGAGCCCTTAGACCACGGGGCCCTCATTGAAACAAGAGATGTAATATTCTTAGATAGATTTAGAGAAAAAAGAAACAGGTATACACATTTTGACGAAACAAAGGTCGTTAAGGGCAAAATTCATGGAGCATGGGAAATCAATTGAAGAGAGGACATCACACTCGTTCAACTTGTAGCCGATTTAGAGAATACGATGAATGATATAAAAATAGGGCAATAGAAAGCCAATGTTGGTTGCCGCAACACATCCAGCTTTGCGCTCAATATCCAAAATATCTATTGACCGTAAAATGGCTGTTCAGCTATACAATCTTGTCTACGGCTTTTCGCTTGATTTTATAATGAAATACTTACGCCAAAAGGATTATGAGGAATACCACCTGCATTTCCCTAATCCGTTCATTGACCTATCAGCATCTAAAAACTCAAACCATGTAACGAGCTAAGTCTGGAATAGTTCAATGGTCCGTGCTCAAAGCCGGTCATAGGCATGTCTGTAGATTGATGCCACGTAAGTGTTCCCCGTCCTTTTGCGCCCTTTTCTCTGCCCTTAACAGGGCACGTTTGATGCGGCGTTTCTCATCTTCTGGTTCCAAATTTGTCCCCTCTGGCTGATAAGGTCTTGGTGCTTAAAAAGAATTCACAAACAAACCAATCAACCCAGCGCCAAACGGCAGCGACAAGTTGAGCCGTTAATGTCAAATGCACGTGTTCTTGCTTTGCCGACCGCCTATAACAGAAGACCAACATCATTAGGGGTTTGTTTAGGGCGGTATACAGTCTCAATACTGGACCGCTATTCTTCCACTTCTTAGTAGAACCAGATTTTAACATGCTTTGAACTGGTTCTCCAACCCATACCGACCTGCCCCTTGTAGGCAAACCCGCCAAGAGGACCCTCTCTATACAATCAACATAGGTTGTGTGGGTAAAAACAGCTCCCCACACCTAATCAGGCGCAGAATAACTGCTGAAAAATAAAACAGAGTGTAATACACAGTTAGGGGTGTAGGTGTATACTTTTAGGCGCCCACACCCACACAAAGAAAAAACACAACATGCGCCTCATCCCAGCCCAGTCAACATACCCCAACATAGCACACGAGGACAAAAACTAACTTCCTCATCCCAACACAAACACAAAAACGCCTAAACCAAAAAAGAAACCACATAAACAGCCAGAACAAAGGGATGAAGAAACACTGGACAAACATATCCCACATAAACAAGAAAAACAGACCCCGAAACTAAAACCCATAATAATAGATAACGATAA
>JAAZFA010000001.1 GCA_012511995.1 Thermoproteota archaeon
AAAAGTTTTCATCCGCACAACAAAAGGTGTAGAATTAACCGAAGCAGGAAAAATTCTGCAGGAAACTACAAAGAAAATATTTGAAGAAATTGAAAAAGCCAAAATGATAATCGCTTCAACAGAAAAAGGCTTGCAAGGAGAAATAAAGATCGCTGCAAGCACAATACCAGGAGAGCATATACTCCCAAGTCTAATCTCAGAGTTTAGAAGAGAATACCCAGCGGTAAAGTTCAAGATTACAGTAACTGACAGCATAAATAGCCTCCAGAGCCTAACCGACAATGAAGTACACTTTGCAGCGGTAGGCAGTCTAGAAGGCTTTGAAGGAATAATCGAGTTTATCCAAATAGGTGAAGAGGAACTAGTTCTGATTGTTCCCCCAAACCATGAACTGGCAAAAAAGAAAGTGGTTCAACCCCAAGACCTTCGCAATTACCCATTTGTCTACCGAGAAGACAAATCGGGTACAAGACAAGAAACAAGGAAAATGTTTTCTGACCAAAGAATTTCCGTATCTGACTTGGATGTTGTTCTGGAATTCGGAAGCACCGAATCGGTTATAACCGCAGTGTCGGAGGGAACAGGAATAAGCATAGTTTCTTCAATTGCAGCCAGAAAAGCAGAAGCTGCAGGTATAGTAAAAACAATAAGACTTGAAGGCGCGAAAAACATGCGCAAATTTTACGTAACAAGGTTACAAAAAAAAGAGCTGCCCAAGGCAATGGAGAACTTTTGGGTTTTCTGCAGGCATTTCAAGTTTAAGCATAAAACCTCTAAATTCCAAGATTAGAGGAAGTTTGTACCATGTTACCACTTGGATAGGTTAAGGACAGCGTATGATCCGAAGGGGGTCTTGAGGCGTCAGAGTTGTTGACACCGGCAAGTTCTACTGATTTGTGAATTAATCAAAAGTCAATTAAGGCAGCTATGGAAGTATTCTATGATGGAATCGAGTTTACCGCTGTATGTTGCTTTAAAAAGACGTCTTGGTAAAGGTTATGATAATACAATTACAAAAAAAGGTTTAATCATAACCGCAACATTCGTGGTATCTCTGTGTATTCTTTGGGTTGTTGGGGGAGCTCAAGCACAAAGGGTTGTATCGTTTACTCCTGATTCACCTTTTAGCATCCCTGATTGCAACGCCACAATACATTTTGCTTTTAACGGCAGCTATTCCCAAGCAAAGTTAGAGGACAACACTTGGGTTTTTAGCAACTTGCAAGTAAATAGCACTCGCACTTGGTTTTTTGGCGACTGGCGGCCTATTAATCCGTCCATGGTAGAAACCTTTCGAGTTAGTGCTAAGAGTTGCAATGTCACAATCATTTCTCTTTTCGTTTCCCAGGGTCAAGACGAGCAAATAGTAGGCAATTACAATGCCTTTAGTCAACGTATGGGTTCTATAACCTATAACGTATCGGGTCCAGGTGTGCAGTCAGTCAATTTTGATCTCAGCCCAAGTTTTGGTCAAAATCCTCGTATTCGGGACGTTTTTGTCATGTTAGATAGGGACTTAACTGGGCGGTCTGATGCTAATCAACAAAGTGACGGTTGGAGTATTTCTTCTGATGGTACATTAACAGTTACTGGTGCAACAACGGAAGCAAACATCATGTGCAGGGACTACTCATCATTACTAATTGATGAGAGCCTACCCTTTCATGAAAACCACTCTGTATTAGTAGTCTCGTTAGTTCTGGTCGCTGGCACAGTTGTTTTTGGCGTGATAATTAGAAATAACTCTTTAAAGGAAAGAAGGACGCATTAAGTATGGTAAACGAGGTCACAATAGTAGCCATATTCGTTGCCATAGTAGTTGTGGGCATTGTTGCCATTTTGAAGTTAACGAAAGATAAAACACGACGGGTGAGTCATCTTCGGCTTTTTATCCAAATCTCCGCTGTTTTCGTAATTTTCATGGGGCTACTAATCGGACCCTTTAATGACCCAGTTTGGGCACCACTCGGTAGTTCTCCACGAGACCGCTTAATTGGCGGGGACCTCTTAGGTAATCAACTTCCTGATGGTATCTCATTGCCCGTTCTCGCCTGTTATATGCCCAACGGCAGAACAATAACCTGTCCAATCTTTCAAATCCAAGCCTCAATTTTTCCATTTTGGGATGCATCGATTGGGTATAATGTTTTTTACGCCACCTCTGGCTTAGAGAGGTTGGTCATAGTGTTTGCTGCACTTATTTTCGCTTCGCTTCTTTTAGGCAGGTTCTTCTGTGGGTGGCTTTGCCCGTTTGGTCTCTATATGGATCTTTTAACACGGGTCCGTAAAGTCTTTAAAAAACGCCATCTAAACGTCTCGCCAACAACAAGCAAGAAGCTAAGTCAATCAAGGTATATCATCATCGCAGTTTTTTTGTTGTTAAGCGTTATTTTTGGTTCATACTCTATTTTTGGCACAGAGCTAATACTGGGAACAAACCCGACTGCTGGCCATGATGTGGTGCACTCAGGTATAATTACTTACATAAACGAACCTTTCTGCTTGGTTTGTCCCATGCGACCTCTTTGTATCGGCGTCGAATGCCTAATCGGTTCAATGAATTGGTCATATGTTTCGCAAATAGCTTATGGCCCCTTCTGGATAGCAGGCTTCTATATAACATCAATAAATCTATCAATTCTAATCGCTATCACCGTATTGAGTTTGGCTTACAGAAGGTTTTGGTGTAGGATTTGTCCGCTTGGAGCTTTAACTGGATTCTTTAGCACTTTCACGCCTTTTAAACAGATTGCACTAACAAAATTGTATAAGAATGAAGAAAAATGTACAAAATGCGGTGTCTGCAAACGCGTTTGCCCAACTCAAGCCACAGCTGTGTATGAGACGAAAGGCGGTGACGTAACAGAATCACGCTGTATCCTTTGTGCTCGTTGCGTTGAGACTTGTCCATACGAGACTGCTTTAGAATTAAAGTTCGCAGGTAAGACGGTAATGAAATCAAGAAACTGGTTATAAGACAAATAGGATTTAGAGCCAAACATTTGAGGTGCAGTGTTCTATGCAAGGTTGATTGCATCAGGTGACCCATCGGATTGCTCTCATAAATGACAGTTATCCAAGGAGTTAAATTTGATGGTTGTTACGAGTTGGGGATGGTGCTAAACAATGACAAACTTAGGAATAGACGCCGTAAAGCGCCAGAGAAGACTTGCAAGTTGAATATGTAACTCTACATAGTGCCTCTGAAGAGAAGACTTAGTCTATGGTGTTGACTAAGAATGAGCGAAAGATTTTGCAGTCAAATGCAAAGGGCTTAAGTGATTACCAAATTACCAAGAGGCTGAAAAATGAGACCCCCAACGTCTACTGTGCCGGAAAGATGGCGCTAAGAAGGCTTGGCTAAGGTAGGTTTGTTTTGCCATTTGCTGTCCGTCTTATGCGAGAATAGATACATCTGTCTGGAAAAGGTCACTGCTTCAAGAATGTGGTTTTTCGAAGCCTAACTGTAATAGCAATAAACAGAAACCCAGTGAAATCTAAAACACCCAACTGACTGCCATAAACCCTAATTTGACCTTCATAATACAAATCTGCCTCTATCTGGAAATCTAGCTGAATATTACCGGGAAATGGATGTCGAGCACCAAAATGTTGTATACTGTAATTCTTTTATTGTTCAAACATCGGTTTGGGAGAATAGTTGTCTTTGAAGTTAATAGTTAAGAACGTAAAGTTGCCGTAGCTGTTGTTTGTCCATTCTTCTGTTGAAAAATGTCCTTTGTACCTAACGTTGTAAAATAAGTGACAGTTTAGCCCATTGTAGCGCTCATCGAAAAGGTTGGTTTACAATAGTAATGACTATTGTACTGTTATTAACATGGTAACCTTGCTGGTCGGCTACTTTTGAACCGTTGTAAGGGTCTGTTTTGCAAGTTGTTGGAACATCATACCCGTCAACAACATATTTTAAAGTGAATTCTGGCACAGATGGTTTTAGGTATATTTTGAGCATTGGTGGATATAACCATTAACAGATTATATGCTACTAAGACTACAACTAAGCATAACGAGAGATACTTCCCTATTCTAGCAATATTGGAATAATCAGTTTGTATGTTATATGTTACGTTATATAATTTATTTATTCTAAACTACATCTAAAACTAGTTCTCCATGACAAAAACTGATGACTTAGGTAAAGCTATAGGGCGGATACACCCGAACATAGGAAAAGGTCTACTTAGTTAAGTTAATTGTTTTTCGATGTCTTCTAAAAAGCAATGCTGAAAGAACTACTGCAAGTGCCCCAACCACTACAACAATAATGACGAAAGCCTCCAATGGCAAAGTGATTAGATTTGCGGAATCGCTATTTGTGTCTGGCGCAATCGGTGGTACAATAGGCATTTGAGTGGTTGTTGGATTTAGGGAAGTTATTGGCAGCGTTGGATTTGGCGTGTTAGAGTTAGTAGGCTCACCGATTGTTATTGTTTGGGTATTGCTCCAACTGCTTGATTCACCTACGAAAACATACTGTTCGGAGGTTCTGTGGAACAAGGGGTCAGGGATACCTTGAATCGTGATGTAGTAGCCTATGAATGCTTGAACCTGAAAATCTACCTGTCCACCAGGAGTAATATCACCTAGCAATGGTGTATTGCCGTCATGATTTTCCCCTAAAGAGTAGGGCAATAGTGTGGATGGTGCATTGGGGTATACTAAAGAGTCTGATTCCATTAAGGAACTTGAAGCTACTATGTAATTGTTTCCAGAACTGAATGCCCGCCACTTATCCTCAAAATATCCTTTCCAGCGAATATCATAGTACATCATAATATTGTTTCCATGTGAGTCTCTATAGTTGTTGAAAGGTTGGTTTTTTATCGTTATTGCTATAGATTTATTTTCCACATGGTAGCCATCTTGAGTTATTATGCTCTCTCCAGTATAGGGGTTAGTTGAAAAAATTGGTGGCACCTCATACGAATTATCTACAAATTGTAGCGTAAACTCGGGGATAGATGGCTTAGGTATCGTTTGAGCATTTGTAGGTTTAACTGTCAGCAAAGTTAGACATGACATAGCCACCGTTAAAGTTAGAAGCAATGCGAATGTTTTGCCTATTTTACTCATACTTAACCTTCCTATGTCTAATTAAAATAGCAACAGAGAACAAAGAAAGAAGCAACGGAACGATTACCAACCAAGACAACTCTGGAACAGTTGGAGTTGGATTTGGTGCTGAGGTGGGAGAGTTGTTGCTCTCTGGTATGGTTATCGATTGTGTGCTGCTCCAATCACTTGGTCTTGGGTAAAGAAACCATGCGGGTGATACGACGAGTCTTCCGTCGCTAATAGAGGGTGTATAATAACCTAACCATGCCTTAACTCGAAAATCTATCGTTCCACCAGCAGGATAACTGTTAGCAGGTAAAGCAACTGTTGTGTATCCAGAAGTTGATTGTGTGTCAACATGGCTTTCTTGCCAGTCGCTTTCGAAGTGACCTTTAGTCTGAATGAAATATCTCATACCTAAAGCGCTGCCGTTGATACTTGCAGGAAATTCTTGGTTTTTAATCGTCATATCTATTGTGAAATTCTTAACATGATAGCCTTGATGTGTTTTAGTTGTTACTTCACCTGTGTAAGGATTAGTATGCGTTGTTGTGGTTGTTGGCACATCATATGAGTGGTCAACATATTTTATGGTGAATTCTGGAACGGAAGGTATTGGTAT
>JAAZFA010000280.1 GCA_012511995.1 Thermoproteota archaeon
AAAAGGATATTGCTAAAAAAGTCGGAAGATAATTCAGCATGTGTCCGAAAAGAAGCATCAAAAGCGCTCGCAACAGCTATAACGATCCTATCAAAGAAAAGATTAAACTCAAAAGATACAACACCAACAGAACTAACACTTCAAAATTAAGCCCTAATCCAAAACGCTTATATTGTATTCAAGATCACTGATTGGACAGGTCGAAGCAAATGTTTAGCGCTAAAACATTACCAGATCTCAATAAAGCGGTATTTCAAAGCTTCGACTATGGCTTTTATTATTACGGTTATTTTCTTTAAGCCCAGAGCTAAAAAAATTTTTAATAATAGTTCTGGGCAAACGATTGGGTGTAAAGACAAATGACTAAACATTCCTCTGAACGTAAAATAGTGGTTAAATTCGGCGGTTCCAGCCTAGCTGACCACGAACGGATGCTTAAAGCTGTAATGGCAGTAGTAAACGAAGCAAAAAAGGGGACCAAACTCGCCGTTGTAGTCTCAGCTATGGGAAAAACTACGGACCAATTATTAACCACTGCAAAAAACACTTCGAATGGAAAACTAGCAAAACATGAATTAGACGACATCCTCTCAATGGGCGAACGAACAAGCATACGCTTATTTGCAGCCGCCCTGAGAAACAATGACGTAGACGCATGCTACTTTGACCCCATGGATAACACATGGCCGATAATCACCGACGATAGCTTCCAGAACGCCAACCCACTAATCCAAGAGTGTGACAAAAACATCAAAAAATGTATCCTTCCCTTGGTCGAGAGAGGAACAATACCTGTCATAGCTGGGTTCATAGGCAAAACCAAAGAAGGCAAAATCACCACTTTAGGTAGAGGAGGAAGCGACACTACAGCCTTCCTCATGGGACAAGGTATATGCGCTGACCAAATTATTTTGGTAACAGACGCAGAAGGCATCATGTCCAGTGACCCCAAAATCATTTCACAACCCAAACTTCTCCCGACGATAAATGTTAATACATTAGTAGGTTTAGCCGATTCAGGTGCTAAATTCATACATAGTAAAGCACTTAAATATAAACCAAAAAATATTGATGTAAAAGTGATGAGTAATAAACTTGATGACTTAAACAAAGACGGCACTATTATCACTGATGGCTTAGTAACTGAACTCGATGCAGAGATAGCTAACGAATGCCCAGTCGTGGAAATAACCATAGTAGGCAACGGCATGTCAAACAATCCGCAAGTTGTTACTGAAATCGTCGAAAAAGTCAAAGATAATACCAGTCTCATCGGCATGTCTATGAACACCAACTCGATAATCGTTTATGTACCGCAGACTGAAAACATTACAAAACTCTTCAACCAAATCCATGGCATCACTATCAACAAAAAAGAAACCATAGCTATGGCTGTAAAAAAGGATTTAGTGTTCATTAAAACCAGTGGTGTCGGCTTAGAGGAAACTCAGGGTATTATCGGCAAGATAAGTGAGGAGCTTAGACGTAATGGCATAAATATAAGCGGCATTCTAACCATTACATCTAGTATTCTACTTTTTGTAGATTGGAATGAAAAAGAGAAAGCATTAAAGTTAATTAAAAACGCGCTCAAAAAACATTAGGAAGGGGAAGGATATGAACGAAGGCAAAACTCGCAGACTTAAACAAATCTTTCAGAAAGACAATAGAACAGTAATTGTGCCCATGGACCACGGCATCACAGTTGGCCCGATACAGGGTATAGGTAACATGCAAACTATTACTAACCAACTCATCGAGGGCAAAGTAGACGCTATTCTAGTTCACAAAGGCATAGCTAGACGCATCGATGTCGATGGTGCAGGTTTGATAGTAATGCTTACTGGGATGTCTAATCTTAGCCCGAACATAAACGCTAAAGTACAGGTGTGTAGCGTGCAGGAAGCACTGCGACTCGGAGCAGACGCCGTATCCGTTCATGTAAATATTGGTGCTCAGAACGAAGATAAAATGCTTGCAAATTTGGGTAAAGTTTCTGAGGAATGCGACGCCTTCGGCATACCACTTCTTGCTATGATGTATCCTCGTGGACCAAAGATCGCTAATGAACATGCGGTTGAAGTTGTTGCCCATGCAGCCCGCATCGGTGCTGAGCTCGGAGCAGACATAATAAAAACCAATTTCACAGGAAGTATCGAGACTTTCAAAGAAGTCACAGAAAGTTGCCCGGCTCCAGTGGTTATAGCAGGCGGACCAAAATGCAAATCTGCACAAGAAGTACTACAAACCACTTTTGATGCGCTTAAAGCAGGTGCAGCAGGTCTATCCATCGGACGTAATGTATTTCAATGTGATAATCCAACAGCCATAGCTAAAGCGCTCTCCGCTATTGTCCACGATAACGCAACTATTGAACAAGCTAAAAAAATTATAGGTGTTTAATTGTGAAAGAACTCTGGCTAGAAACACAGATTAAAAAAAATCCGCTCATCAACCAGTATGTTGATGTAATTATCGAAGATAACCAAGCCCGTTTCCTATCAAACAAACAAACCCTAAACATAGTTACTGCAAGCAACGAAATGGTAATCGAAAAGAACAACACAGTTGAAGTTATGCGTATTTGTATCAGCGACAAAAATAGTGAAGATCTAATCGTGAAAGCTTCTGAACAGGGCACATCTTATCTGGTAATAAATTGTGCAAACTGGAAAATAATTCCATTGGAAAATTTAATCGCTCGCATAAAAGGCAAAAGCAAACTCATAGCTGAAGTTACAAACGCTGAAGAAGCCAAAGTAGCACTGGAGATCCTTGAACTCGGTACTGACGGTGTCCTGCTAAAAACCTCTGACTATGAAGAAATTCTAAGAACCGTACAGATCGTTAAACCAGAGGTCCTAAAACTTGAAATGGCAACCGCAAAAATCATAGCAACCAAAGCAATAAGCACAGGCGCTCGCGTCTGCGTTGACACCTGTGACTTGATGCAACCTGGCGAGGGTATGCTTGTTGGTAGTCAAAGTGCAGGTTTATTCCTAGTAGAAGCGGAAGTAAACGAAAACCCCTACGTCGCCTCAAGACCATTTCGAGTAAACGCTGGGTCCTGTTCTATGTATACTCTATCCAATTTACAGACGACACGTTACCTTCAAGAATTCAAAGCAGGAGATGAAGTAATACTAGTTACCCGAGAAGGCAAGACTCGCACCGCAAACGTAGGACGTATAAAAATAGAAATACGACCTCTTATCCTCATCGAAGCAGAAGCAAATGGAAAAACCATTAAAACCATTCTGCAGAACGCCGAAACCATAAGAGTTGTGACTCCTGTATCCTCTAAACCCGTTACTGACCTAAAACTAGGTGACGACGTAATCGTGCATTTAGCTGCCCGTGGGGGTAGGCACTTTGGCATTTCTGTACCGGATGAAACGGTGATTGAGAAGTGAACGCAAAAATCTGCGTTTCTATCCTTCCAAAAAACATTGATAATGCATTAACGCTTATCACTAAAGCTGAGGAATCTGGGGCTGATTTTGTGGAAGTTCGCATGGATTACCTCGAAGAAACAAGAAATCTTTCTGAATTATCGAAAAAAACCAAACTTCCTCTTATTGCAACCAATAAACTGCAAACTGAAAAAGGATTCTTTACTGGTTCTGAAATAGAAAAACAACAAACTTTATTAAATGCTGCAAAAGCGGGTTTTACATTTATTGATATTGACTATTTTAGTCCAAAATGTAAAGAGACCCTTGACATCATCAAGCAACTTGGCGCCAAAACAATTGTATCCTACCATAAATTTGATAGTATCCAAACAGTCTTTTCGCTAGAGACTATTTTAGACAAACAAATTAGCCTTGGTGCAGATGTATGCAAAATCGTACTTACTGCGCAACAAATTGAAGATAACCTGCCTATTCTTAACTTTGTCTCCTTTGCCTCAACAAAAGCAAAACTTGTATGTTTCTGTATGGGTGAGGAAGGCAAAATTTCACGTTTACTTTCACCTATTTTTGGTGCCTTTTTCACGTTTGCATCACTTGAAGAGAGTAATCAAACAGCAATTGGACAGATGAATATAAAAGATATGAAGACGGCATACAAAGTATTAGGAATAGAGCAATAATGGCTATTTCTGGTAAAACTCGAGTATGTGGAGTAATAGGAGACCCCATAGAGCATTCGCTAAGCCCGATTATGCACAACACAGCGTTCCAATCATTGAATCTTGATTTTATTTATTTAGCCTTCAAAGTTAAATCATCTAGCATAGGCGATGCAATTAATGGAATCCGTGCATTAAACATCCGTGGTTTAAACGTAACTATGCCGCATAAAAAAAATGTAATGCGTCATTTAGATCGAATTGATTTATCCGCCCAATTAATAGATTCAGTTAACACTATCTTGAATAAAGAAAACCTACTATTCGGCTTCAACACCGACGGAGTAGGCGCGGTGAAAGCGCTCAAGGAAAATGGCGTTGAATTAAAAGGTCGAAAGATACTATTATTGGGTGCAGGTGGCGCGGCAAGAGCGATTGCTTATGCGGTGGCAAAAGAGTCCGATGAACTAGCCATATTAAACCGTACTGTAAAAGATGCCCAAACACTGTCAAAACTCGTCGAAAAAGCGGCCAACAAACGGATATCTACAGGGTCGCTGTCACATACAGATATCGAATCTAACCTTAGAGACTCCGACATCTTAATCAACGCTACTACAATCGGTATGAAACCTCGATACGATGAAACTGTTGTGCCGACAAAGCTTTTACGGCAAAACCTTTCGGTTATGGACATAATCTATAATCCATTAGAAACTAAACTAGTTAAAGATGCTAAAGCAGCAGGTGCTAAAGTGGTCAGTGGCGTAGAGATGCTAATATATCAGGGTGCAGCATCTTTTGAAATCTGGACTGGCAAGCAGGCACCTGTTGAAGTTATGAGAAAGGCAGCGTTAACTTACTTAAAGAAGGTATAATTGTATGGATAGAAAAGCATCTGCAGTTGCGCATGGTGCAGCAACAATTGTCAACGCGATTGCATTGGGTAAGGGTGCAGCATTCGGAGTAGACTTATGGACAAAAGCAGAAATAGAACTTACCGATGAAGCAGGTGTTATTCAAGTACAGATTATCTCAGACCCTAATGAAAGTACTCTACTGGTTGAACGAACAGTCATAAGAATTTTTGAGCAGTTTCATCTACAAAACGTGTTTGGCGCCAAAATAAAAACAACTTCAAACATACCAGTTGCTCGAGGTCTAAAGAGTAGTAGTGTGGCGGCAAATGCAACTGCTCTTGCCACAGTTACAGCTTTAGGCAAAAGGTTAGATGATTTAGAAATAATCAAAATAAGTACACAAGCAGCTTTCGACGCTAAGTGCACAATTACTGGTGCATTTGATGATGCAGCCGCTTCTTATTTCGGCGGCGCAGTCCTAACAGATAATTTGAAACCTCAGATACTCAAACAAATAACGTTGTCTCAAGATTATACGGTATTGTTTCATGTTCCACCCCAAAAGATCTATACCATCAACTCAAACATAAACCGCCTTCGAACTGTGAAACCATTGGTCGAGCTGGCCTTTACACAGGCGATGGACGATAAAATCTGGGAAGCATTAACATTAAATGGACTAGTTTATTCCGCAGCTTCAAATCAAAACACCACTATTGCAATCGACGCTCTGGCAGCAGGTGCAATTGCAGCTGGTCTGTGTGGCAAAGGACCTGCGGTGACTGTAGTAACCAGCAAAGACAATGTTGATAAAGTTAAATCAGCCCTACAAAAATATGATGGCGAAGTGTTAATGGCAAAAATTAATAGTGAAAAAGCCAAGGTGGTATAACCAATGAAAATAATTGTTGAGAAGGCAGGGTATTTAAGCGGAAAAATAGTTGCACCTGCATCAAAGTCGTATACTCAAAGAATGGTCATCACATCGGCATTATCCGAAGGAACTTCTCACATTTATAATCCCCTTTATTCTGAGGATACAGAAGCAGCGTTAAGAGCAGTTACTGCTTTGGGCGCACAGTTTAAAGCAGATGACGCCTGCTGGGTAATCAAAGGCACTAAACCTCAAACACCAAAAGGTCCCATCGATTGTGGTGAATCCGGTGCAATATTACGCTTCATAATACCTGTCTCCGCACTTGCCAATAGTTCATCCACACTTTTGTTCAGAGGCTCGATTGATAGGCGCCCTGTAGAACCATTGCTGACGAGCCTAAAGCAACTTGGTGCCAATGCCTATGTTGGCAAACAAGGACTCCTAGACGCCGTTTATGTGAAGGGCGGTGGTATAATCGGCGGTCAATGCAACATTCCGGGTAATATCAGTTCACAATTTATTTCAGGATTAATGATAGCATGCCCACTGGCAGAGGCGAAAACCGTAATCACGTTAACTTCGCCGCTTGAATCAGCCGACTATGTTAAGATGACAGAAACAGTGCTAACTAAGCATGCAATCGTCGTTGGCATGGAAAAGCGACGTATTGTTGTCCCTAGCAATCAAAAATACAAGGCAACAGATAGTAATGTACCAGGCGACTTTTCGTCAGCTGCGTTTATCCTTGCAGCTGCTGCCATAACAAACTCAAAAGTTACCATAAATAACATTAATCATGAGATGGTGCAAGGCGATAAGGCAATCTTAACAATCCTTAAGAGAATGGGTGTAGAAGGCAAAGTATGCCCAGACAGTATAGAAATTGAGGGCTCAGAAAAGCCACTCTCACCTATCAACATTGACGTAAAGAACATTCCAGACCTCGTACCCGTCATCGCAGTATTGGCCTGTTATGCAAAAGGCACCTCGCATATAACTGGTGCAAAACGCCTTTGCTTAAAGGAATCTAACCGTTTATTTGCAATCTATGAAACATTGGGCAAAATGGGTGCAAATATCACAATAACAGAGGATACTATGAGCATCAACGGAACCAGTTTGCATGGCGCCGTTGTTGACCCGCACAATGACCATCGAATCGCCATGGCAGCAAGCATAGCTGCACTTGGAGCAGAAGGCCAAACAACAATCGAACATGCAGAATGTATCAGAAAGTCTTATCCACAATTCTACGTTCATCTTAAGCAACTAGGAGTGAACATGGTTGGCGGGAAACTCGACAGGTAAAGAATTCATAATTACCACATTTGGGGAGAGCCATGGGAAAGTCGTTGGCGTAATTGTTGATGGCTGCCCTGCTGGTCTACCATTAACTGAAAAGGATTTTCAAGAAGAGCTCAACCGCAGGATTCCAGCGAATCCACGGATTGTTTCTCCACGGGTTGAGAAGGATCATGCTAAGATATTGAGTGGAACATTCAACGGTTTCACTTCAGGTGCACCTATCGCCCTAATGGTTGAAAACAAAGAAACAAAATCCAGTGACTACGAAGCAATTAAAGATCGCCCACGTCCCTCACATTCAGATTACCCAGCAGGTATCAGATATGGAGGATTCAACGATTACCGCGGCGGCGGACGCTTTAGTGGTCGAGTCACTGTAGCGTTAATTTTGGCAGGTGTTATAGCCAAAAAACT
>JAAZFA010000281.1 GCA_012511995.1 Thermoproteota archaeon
ATACCCGCATGGAAAAACGTTGAATCACCCAAAACAGCAAAAACCTTGTCTTTCACACCCGCATGAAACATTCCTGCGCCCTGACCGATACCTGCACCCATACAAAGACAAGACTGCACTGCACTAACCGGAGGCAAAACCCCCAACGTATAGCAACCAATATCGCCAGCTACGATTTTATCGTTAGAACGACCGACTAAGCTTAATGCACCCTCTGGACAAGCAGGCACACATTTAGGGTCGCCACCACAGGTGTCACAAATTTGAGGTTTACGAGTAACCGGATGAAGCGTTAAAGCCCCGTGCGGACATGCTTCTATACACCAGCCACAGCCCTTACATTTAGAATCATCAACCACTACTGCACCAGTTTGCATCGGCTGGGTTAATGCTTCTTCAGGACAAGCCGCTACGCAAGGCGCATTGATACATGCCCTACAAGTAACCGCAGTGTTAAATGTGGCATTCATTCTAATAGTGCGAATACGCGACTTCAAAGGGTTAAAAACTGCTTCTTTCTCAAAAGAACAAGCATACTCACATATTCCACAGCCAACACATTTGTCATTGTTACATTCAATATGTTGATTAGCGGTGTTTAAAGCATAAAAGAAGGCACGATGCGGACAACCCGGACAAAGCGCAGGAGGACGCGCCGGCAAATCATACTTCTCAGGGCACTCTCCAGGACTTGTTAATCCATAATTCGACAGAGCTTGACGTACTTTATCAGGGGTTAATTCACCGATCTCTTCTAACCCTAACTCGTTTTTACCAACAACCTTCAAACCCAAACGTTGCATGTTCTCTTCAAGATAGGGCCTAAGTTCTTCAAGCACAATGAGTTTTTTAACTTTAAGAGAAAAACGTTTCACAATCTCGTTTGGAAAAGGATGAACAAAACCCAGCTTCAACCAAGAAAACTTTTTACTATCAAGCACTGAACGCGCGTAATAGTAACCTACCCCACTTCCAACAATACCAATCTCACTGCCATTATCTTCTATAACATTGTACTTAGAATGGTTAACCATGGTTTTTGCCTGTGCCAACCGCACTTCTAAGACACGGTGTTGTCGAATAGCATTCGCAGGCACCATAACCCATCTAGATCCATTCTTGTCAAACTCTGCTTGACGCTTCAAATTACTGAAATACCCAAGTTTAACCCTTGCTTTCCCATGCGCCACCCGTGTAGTCAACCGCAAAATAACTGGCAAATGCAGTTTCTCACTTATCTCAAAAGCCTCTTTAGCCATATCATGTGCTTCCTTAGGGTTACCTGCATCAAGCAATGGAAGTTTTGCATGCACAGCAAAATAACGGGTATCCTGCTCATTTTGACTGCTATGCAGTGCAGGATCATCACAAACAACAACCACCAAACCGCCCTCAACACCAGTATAAGCCAAAGTCATAATCGCATCTGCAGCAACATTCAACCCAACGTGCTTCATAGAGGTCAACGCACGCACACCCGCCATGGAAGCCCCAGCAGCTACCTCCGCAGCAACGATTTCATTAATACTCCACTCAGAATAAATTCCCAGTTCCTTAGATACAGAAGCCAAAGTTTCCAAAATCTCAGTAGAAGGCGTACCTGGATAAGCTGCCGCTACCTTCAAGGAAGCTTCAATTGCTCCACGCGCAACAGCCTCGTCACCGTTAAGCAAAACAAACTTACCTGGCTTATCTGTAGCAATCTTGGAAGTCATCGTTCATCCTTTACATTTTACCTTTACGCAGGTCTTGAACCCGTTTAGCTTTACCATCAGAGCGCGGTAACCCACCGGGATTTAAAATTTCAACCTCTGCAGATATGCCTGTTATGATGTTGACTTTTTTCTGAATTTCAATTTTAAGCGCCTTCCTATCAACTTTAGGATCGTTAGCCGCCTTCTCTGACAACTCTACTTTAACAACAAAGGAATCCATAGCGCTTGGTCTATCCACTACAATCAGGTACTGTGGCGATAATTCTGGAAAACACATCACTGCATGTTCAATCTGGGATGGAAAAACGTTTACACCTCGGATAATAAGCATGTCATCGGATCTTCCGGTAACACGCATCATCCTTGCATGAGTGCGACCGCACTTGCAGGGTTCAATAATTAATTTAGATATGTCCCTTGTTCGATACCGCAGCATCGGCATACCCGTTTTAGTTAACGTAGTAAAAACTAGCTCTCCTTCTTCACCTGGAGCAACAACCTCCCCAGTATCAGGATTAA
>JAAZFA010000282.1 GCA_012511995.1 Thermoproteota archaeon
CTTGTCCTCCATTTAACTTAGCTCTGTCTTGCTAAATAATTCTTTGCATCAAAAAAGAAAATAAAATATTGGCTGTATTGTTACACAGCAGGTGCTTCTATTTGAAGCGCTGCTTTTTTAGGGGGTTCTTCGGTTAACATACCGATTAATTGACCGTTTTTTACCACTGCAGCACGTTTAAAGCCCTTCTGCGACATGATTTTTATAGCGGTTACCATCGATTCATCATCTTTAAGAATGATTAACTGCGTAAACTTGAGGTCTTTAGTTAAAGTTGTAGCTAGATCTTTTTGTTCCTCAACAATTTCGTACAAAATATCCCTGTCATTAATAACACCTACGGGTTTATTGTTCTCCATCACTAATACCGCGTTTACATTATTTCGTAACATCTTTTCCACGGTTCGCGCCGCAGTTTCGGACGTTTCAACTTCAATCGTGGGTAATTTGGTGCCTGCTTGATCACTAATTTCAACGATGTCTATACCCCGTTTCCAGATGTCAGCTAACATTTCACTGACACGCTCAATTTGCCCGGGATCAGTTGAGTAAAAAGTATCCGACAGATAGAAGGCAGACTCAGCGCTGAGTCCATTAACGGGCGGGTTTTTAAACATAAAGAGATGCTTGTTATCAACCAGCATCATAGTCATGTAACTAATTGGCACATGTTTAATCTCATAATTTTTAGCTAGTTTCTGAGCGGGTTCTAAGTTATCAAGGTCGATAGACGCCATCAAACGTACCTGTAAACCCTTCTTGAAGAAATTAATCAGCGGATCATCCTCTGCTAAACGATTGATACTCTGTGATGAAGTAATAACTATAACATCTTGTTTGGCAGATTCTAGTACTTTAATAACCTTATGCCATGCTTCCTCTGCATCTTTGATAACCAAAGTCTCGCCAAGCGGTATACCGCTTTTCAATTCGTCAACACGTCGACTAGCATCGATACCGCTTTGCCACATTTGAACAAAAAAAGCCTTGAGTACTGATATGAACATTTTATCGTTAATCCATAACCCTTCGTCTTCGAGGTTAAGAACTGAAGCTTCATTACCAAACGGTGCATAGAGTATTGCTTCTTCTTCATCTTTTATTAGGAAACGTGGGAAAAACTTGGAATTCATGTTGACGTGGCGGATTTTAATATTAAGTTTGTCTTCGGTTATGTTTCGGTCTGTACGTTCTACTACTTTTAGGTTTTCCATCGAGATGTCTGTGATAATTTGGACTTGTACATTGCGTTCTTGTGAGGGATTTATTGCGGCGTCAAAAATACCGGCGACGTCTTCTTGTATCATGCCTAGTGCAGTGGTTAGCACGATTACTTCTGATTTGGATTCTTCAATCATAGTTAGCATTTTTGAATGAATCTTTTTCTTTCCAGTAATTATTGAGAATTTAGCGACAGGATACTCAGACTCGGGAGCGCTTATTGAGTGCCAAGCATTAAGTAGGTTTTGTTTCTGGTCGTTTAAATTAACGACTTCATTCTTTTTTGCAGTGATGTAATTATCGACTAACGCAGAGAAAGGAACAATAGTAAAGCGAGTTGGCCGTTCAAGTGTTGCTTCAATAAATCCTTTTTCTTGAAGTTTCTTAAACGTGCGGTATGCTTGTACGCGTTCCATCTTTAGGCGCTTAGCGACAAAACTCGTCGATTGCACGCCACTTTTAGCCAAGAACATGTATACTTGGATTTCACGTTTAGATAATCCTAGGATTTGTAGAAATCTTGTTACATCTTTTTCACTCAATTAATTTACCGCCTAAAACCCGAAGTCTCATACATTCAAAAATATGTTAAAGATATTAATAAATTGTATCTCTTTTGACACTACAGATTACAATAATGACAATTGATTATCTTAGAGTTCTCTGCATTGTTCCATATTCCGCTTTTACTCTTCTTGCAGGCGCCCAAGATTTTCTAACACAACTTGGATAATTACCGTTATTCTCTGTTAGCAATCGCTTAAGAAAACATAGGGTTTTATCATCAGATAAGTAGCCACTGCCGCAATCGCCATACTTTGCTTTTATGTTTCCAAGTTCATGATCACGTTCAACTTTAGCTACGACTGATGCAGCTGAAACCACAGAAAAAGTCCTATCGGCTTTATGCCGTGAAATTATCGCTGTCTTAATTGTAAGGCACTTTTGTATGTGTTGACCAAATCGATCCTGCGAGACATCTGCAGCATCGACATAAGCTTCGTCTGGTTTTAATTCTTCGATCACTTTCGCCATTGTTTGAGCCTCAAGCCAGTTAAGCTTGTAGAGTGTCTTAGTGCTTCGGACGGCTTTATCGATTAAGTAGGGTAACACCTTTATTGTATGACAATGCTGAACTAGTTTTAAGATTTCAGGGTAGAGTTCTTCACGTTTTTTCGGAGTTAATTGCTTAGAATCTTTTACACCCAACGCATTAAGTGCAGGTAAGTTCTCTGATTTAACTGCTATACCAGCTACAATAAGTGGACCTATTACACATCCACGTCCTGCTTCGTCAACACCGGCAATTAACACGCAAATTTTTCTCCTAAATATAAAAGGGGTTGGGTTTCTAGGCTATAATGGTTTCCAAATTGTTGAAATCACAAAAATCAGGTAAATAGAGGTAAAATTAAATAACAGAACAGACAAGCCTCTAACATTGCATAAGACATTATCGTTTTTATCCTTCAGCAACTTCTTAAACTTAAACTTGACACTAACAATTTTGTAAAATTTTATAAACTAAACATACATAAACCTATTAACGTAAAAAAGATCCGCATACGCCAGAAGGCCAAGCTGGATGAAAACAAGTTTTTTTAACAATTCTATTAGTTGGACGTTTATTTTGTTCAGTTATAAATTTAGCAGTTCCAGCGAAAATAATGTCCTACTTGTAGAGAAATCAAATTAATTGTATAAACTGCGATGGTACAGGCATCATTGATGAAGAAGAAACGTTAGAATGTGAGAATTGTATTGAAACTGGAAATAACACCTGATCTTTCTAAAGAACTATGTATGCAGAATCGGCAGCTTTAACGAACAGATGTAACAGTTGTTTACGTTAACAATGAAGTGGACATTAATGCAACAGTAACTGCAAATATAGAAGGTCACAGTGTTAGCTCAGAAGAGATTGCTTTTTCAGTTGGTCAACAAGTTACTGTAGAACTATCCATTCGCTACAAAACATACTACACATGCACAACGTTACTTACAAAAATTGAGTTGTTAGTAAACACTGAAGAAATTAACTGTCCGAAATGTGTTGGGCAAGGAACAATCACACAGCGAACAAATTGTAGCAAATGTGATGGTACTAGAATATTATAATGAATTGATTGCGGCGGGTTATAGCTAAACTGAGGATGCAATAATCGATGGGTCCGAAAAAGACAGTGTTGACGTTGATATCACCTTGATTGGTTGGGTCGGGGGTGCTACTATAGCTTTTGTTATAGTTGGTTTAAGCGGATTCTTGTTAGTTAAAAAACGTCGTATAAACGAAAGCAGTCTACGAAGACTCTCGAACAGTGAATTTCAGCAGTGGGTGTTCAAACGCATAGATAGCAAACCAGCTACAGCAAAAGACATCGCCATAGGTATCGATGGTTTTCAAGGCTCAATCAACCTATAACGATTAAACAATCTAATTCAGTGGATATGAATCAATTGACCTTTTCGCTGTATAATTAGCAAAGAACCGCTTAGCAGGCAGCATCATGGTTGCTTTGGGCTTTGGCGGCAACGCTATTAGGGGAAAAGTAAGGGATAGGATGAATTGTCGATTGGATATTCAGATGATGGCAATTAAAGAAGTTACCGAGGGCAGAACTGTACCGTACTAGGTTAAACGGGGAAGTGCATTTCACCCACAGAGTAATGGACGATTTCACCCCGTCTGTTAGTAACGGCTAATATGAGTTCCTTTTTTTGGCTTTGACACTTAGACAATGCATCGGCCAAATCGTTAATGGACAATGGTTTGCCTTCCTGAATTACTAAAATCAGATAGGGTGCAGTGTCTTTACCATATGCTCCACGCTCGTAGATACGAAAGTCTATGCCCAAACCGAAGCCTTCACGAACAACGTATCCGCGGCTGCGGAAGTCACGGTAAACTAGATAATTGACCCATGCATTCTCGTTTTCTTCTTCATAGCAATGAAGTAGGCTCTGGAAATCCAAAGTGTTTCCTTCTTGGTTTTTTGCTTCAAGCATACCCTTGTCTTGTAAATAGAGTGCTTCAAAGAAAGCTAAAGTGAAAGTTTTTCCTTCGAGTGCGCCATATCCTCGACTGGAAAGTTGGTCAATACTGCTCTGTTCACTGATGAGTATACCTTTTTCGGTGAGGGTACCGCAGGTCTTGAATTCGACAGGTGTCTTTTTTGGAGCTTCACTCATTTATGGTCAGCTTTTACTGGTTTTGACGCTTAAACTTTAACATTATGCTGTTCTATGAAGCTTTAAAACTTGAATTTTGGGCTAAACTTACTAAACTGCTTCTTATTGTAGACCCCATCTTCGGTTATTATACCGGCAACGTATTTGAGTGGGGTGGCATCAAACGCAGGATTGTAAACTGAGACCCCATCGGGGGCTGTTTGCTGGCAACCCACATGTGTTACCTCCTCAGGCTTGCGTTCTTCAATTTCAACATCTGCAGCGCTACGATTTAAGTCAAAAGATGATTTCGGCGCGGCAACATAAAAAGGCACTCTATACTCATGTGCTAGAATCGCGACGCCGAGGGTGCCAATTTTGTTGAAAACAGCATCTTGAACAATACGGTCCGCGCCAACAATGACTTTATCTACCAACCCTTTGCTCATGACATAGGCAGCCATGTTATCAGTAATCAAAGTAACAGGTATACCGTCTCGTTTTAACTCATAAACCGTTAAACGTGCACCCTGAAGAAGGGGACGAGTTTCGTCAGCGATTACCTTTATTTTTTTTCCCTGTTCCCAAGCTGCCCTAATAACGCCTAAGGCAGTACCATATTCAACGGTTGCCAATTCACCTGCATTGCAATGGGTAAGAATTGTGTCCCCATCTTCAATCAAAACAGACCCGTGTTTACCTATAACATGATTCTGTGCTGCATCTTCATCAGCAATTTTTTGTGCTTCTTCTATAACTATGGTTTTAAGTTGGTTTACTGTGCCGTTTGATTCTTTTGTTTTTGTTAAGACGCGATCGACGCCCCAAAATAGGTTAACTGCTGTAGGTCTTTGGCGTTTGATGAGTGTTCCTGCTGCTTCAATTTCAACGTAAAATTGGGCGGGAGTTTTGGCGCTACTATTATATGCGGCTATGGCGACACCAAAGCCTGCGGCGGC
>JAAZFA010000283.1 GCA_012511995.1 Thermoproteota archaeon
ATAGATACCTGATGAAGGATCGTAGGTTGGTGTGCCTGCAGGTACAGGTAACTTAAATTCACTGCTTGATATGTCACCGCTAACTAAATTTTCGATTTCAGGAGTTATAATTAACCCTGTTAAGTTATCGCTGTAGAGGCACACTACACCTAAAAGTGGAACAACAAGAATTGCGACAGTAAGTATTCGTAGGGTTAACGCCAGTCTATCCATATTGACTTAGCTGTCATGTAAGCTTTTAATTTTTTCCTAAAACCTGTTGTAATGTTACTTTCAAATAGAAATGGGTTCAGTTGTTTAATAACAGTTGACCACACAGCTTAAAGCCCGCTTACCCAACGCTTATTGCATTCACCCAAAGCCTTTCTATGATAGCTGGTTTCTTTTCCATTTTTATTAAATCAAGCGCCTCCCGATTATAATAGAGTGTAGTATCGTTAGAAATAGAACCGAATTCGAATTGTTTGAGAAGTATTAAATACTTTGAAAATGATATTAAAATAATCCTTGAATAAGAAAGAGGTAGCATCCTTGCTAGCCTATGAGCTGTATTTGAAAAATAAGGAGAGCACAGTAGAGGCTGTTAAAACTGTAGTTCCAATCAAGAAGATCTTTGTTAGAGCTGATAATAGGTTTACTGTGCAACTGGATTCCAAAACACTAGAGCATTATGGTGAATATCTTAACCCAAAAAACTCCAATTTCTTTTTTCAAGAAGCATTGTCGATGCCTTCAAACAACCTTGCCTCAGTCGGTCTGCCATATAGAGGAACTGGAGCCGCCGCCAAAAAGCCATATATAGAGTTTTTCGGCAATTACAACAAAGGCAAGTTAAAAATCTCTATTGCTGGAGAGGGGAACGATGGAAAACAAAAATATGAGTATCTTTATAGTCCCTCAAATGCTAAAGAAACTTTCTCAGTTCCTGTTGATTCCTTGGTTTTAAAGCTTGATAAAAAAAGCTATTTTGCCAATAACAACCTACTATTTGATGCTTACAGAGAAGCTGGTATAATTAACGCAGAATGCGCTTTATTTTCAAAGGTGTTCATTGAAGTTTGCAGAGCCTTTTCCTCATTGTGGAATGAAAAAATAGCTCCTGAAGGACTCAAGGTATGGAGCAGTTTTATTTTTCGCATAATTGTATTGCCTTTTTCGCTTCTTCCTGATGGAAACGTCGAATATCGTTCAGATAATGATGGAGACTTTGGTGAAGAGTTTGAGGATTGTTTTGGAAATCGAGCAACAGATTTTCCATCAAAAGCAACCATAAATGCAAAGTTTGTTTCTTTTGATGATAAAGCTTTTAGTATTAACTGCAAAACCGGGAAAGAGTTCTATCAGAACTTAAGTATTGGCAATGAATCTTTTCCCAAGATATTTCTGCCATCAGATAATGGAATAAGAATAGCTGGATTAGACTGGTATTTCTTTGATATAAGCGAACCTTCACTAAGGTTCGCTGCCAAAGGATCCGGTATCTATGATCAACTACTTAGCAACTATATATTTTTATCAAAACGTTCTGGAAAATCTGTGATCCATCAATCAGCTCTAAAGGTTCTTTGCACTAAAAGGGCTCAAGCTAAGCTCGAAGTGCTTCTAGATGAGAATTTAACACTAGACCAACTGAAAGAGATGTTTAGCCGAATTGAAGATAACATGACCAGTCATCCTTTGGCGCTAGAATCACTTATTATAGAAAACAACAAGAGCGTCATTTGGACGGATTATATTATCGCCATAAGATACTTCATGAACGGCACCTATTTTAGTAGAGCCGTTTTGGTTCAACGCTTCACCCATATACTTCGAAATAATATTTGGGACTGGATAAAGTCTAATAAGTCAAGCAAAAAAGACAAAAGCGATTTTTTTATCAAATCCCAGTTTTGTTTGAATCTGTTAACTAAAAATGAGAGCGGATTAGTTATGAATAAAAACGAACAGTATGCATACCAAATCGGCGTAATTGCCGGAAAATACGTGAAGTTTAAACGTGGCAATAATGAAGCCAACAATTCAACCAATGACATTTTGACCTATTCTAAATATGATCGAGAACGTCTTCGATTTGTTTACCAGAGAGTCGGCATCGGCGTTTCACTTTCCAAAGTCAACACAGACTCTCTAAGTAAATCAATAAAAAATGACTTGCCAAAAGAAGAAATTGATGAAACTCAGGCTCACGAAGACTACTCTTACTTTTTCTTCAAGGGTGTCTTTGAAAATTTAACTTAAGGTGATAAACATGAGCACAAATCAACAAACAGAATTAAAAAAAATCAAAAAAGAATTACTTTTCTACTATGAATCCAGACAGAACCCTAATGGCGACCCGGGTTTTGAAAATCAGCCCCGTCTGATGCCTGATGGGACTATAATGGTTACTGATGTGCGGGTTAAGCGGACAATTCGCGACTATGCAAAAAGTAAGTACGGCGATACGTTGTTTGTCGATTTTGGAGAAGAAGGCACACCAGTTAAAGCAGATGAGAGAGCTCAAGAAATACTTGGCGACAACCTCAACAATGCCATAAAAGGGTTAGCGGTTAAAACTTTTGATGTTCCATTGTTCGGGGCTTTAGTTACTATTCGAGCAGAGAGAGGCAGTTCCCAGAAGTTAACAGGTCCAGTGCAGTTTGCTATAGGCAGAAGCGTTAACCAAGTTCAAATCTTAAATCCAATGATTACAGGCAGATTTGTGGGCAAAGAGAAAAAAGGGGACTTGCAAAGCGGCGAAAAACAGGAGCAATTTAGTACATTTGGAAAATTCTATGCAGTAGATTATGCTTTAATTAAGATGCAGGGTGCGGTGAATCCCGCTAACCTTGGGGAATACCTAGAAGACGGCGCCGTAGTGGAGAGTTTTAAGAAGGCTGAGGGTAAACTATTCTCTAGTCTTTGGGAAGGAACAAATGCTTTAATCACCCGATCTAAATTCCCTCAAAGAAGTATATTCTTACTAGAAGTAACATACGACTCTTCAATTTATAATGATTTGCCAGTTTTGGTAGATGAGGATCCGGCGCTTAAGGGGAAAGCCAGCGGCTTAACAACTTCTCCATTGAGGTTCACAAAACTGCTTGAAGCATTGAAAAATCGCAAGGATAAAGTGGTAAACGTAAGGATATCCTGCTGTAGAGAACTGCTCAAAGATACACATCAACTCGTAGCAGACGTTAACGCGCTTGGAATCCCTGTTGAGTTGATCGGCACAGAAGAGCCTGTAGGGGAGACACTCAGTTGAGTATCGTCTCCTTCGATCTTGAAGGAGACTTTGCAGCCTTCAGAGACCCCTCAATTACAACAAACCAAACAGTAACTGTAATACCCTCAAAGAGTGCACTAATAGGCTTGATAGGTGCGCTGCTTGGGGTTAAACGGTCCAACTCCTTTGATAGTTTATATAGTAAAGGTTATCTTGATTTGCTAAAACAAACAGCTATCGGCATTCAAGTTCGGAGTCAAGGCGCTAAATGCACCTTTTTTACAAATCACCGTTCACTAAAAGAAGCTAAGACTAAACCCTACAAATCTGAACTGCTGGTTAACCCTCAATATACCATTTATGTAAAGTCAATCGATGAAGTAAATTATGCTTTGCTCGATAGACTCAAGGAAAGCCGGTTTGTCTTTTCACCGGTGCTAGGGCATGCATACTGTCCTGCAAGGATTCCACAGTTTACAGAAATCTCTGATGCTAAAGAGGTTCAACCTGAAGACCTGCAGGTTTCTACTGTCTTTATAGATGAGGTTGTGGAATCAAGGAACCGCAATCCCGGCGTTCAGTTTGAACAGATTAATGGTTTTCCAGCTAAGGTACTAATTGAACGGCATCTGCACCATTATTATGATAATGGTTCACCAAAGAGTATAGTGCTGCGCCACATTATTCCTGTTCCTGAAAATAGCAAAAACTCGGTTTTAGAAATTACAGATTATGAATCCGCTTTGTCGTTGGCTAAATTTTATTCTATCGAAGGTTCAGGGCAAGCTCTATGCCTCTATTAGCATGGAGGAGTTAAAGATAGCAACTTTCTCCGATGTTTTTTTAGCTCGCCCCAAGAATTATCTGGATAACAATTCAGGGCTACTTGACCATTCTCTAAAGACTGCTCGCAGAGCTCGGGCGATCGCATCAAGTTTAGGTTATGGGAATGCAGCGTTTTATGCTGGCTTACTCCATGATATCGGAAAACTCAACCCATACTATCAAATTCTCTTCTCTAGTGGACGGGTAGACAACGATTATCTAAGGGCACATGCGATATTTTCAGCCTTAGCCGTCAATAGGCTTCTCAATATCGCTACTTTGCCAAAACTTGTGCAAAAACAGGTGCTTTTTGCAGTGGCTGGACACCACTCAAAACTTAGCCAGTTCACTAAAAGTTTGGAGTACGTTAATTATGATAAGACACGGTTTGAAAAAAGTCGTAGTGGTACCTACAGTAACCTGCAACTTTTTAGCCAGACGGTTAGAGAGCTCGAAGAATTCAAAGATTTAGCATGGGATAGATGCCTGCAAAAGTTCCAAAACACACCATTAAGTGAAATGCCCTTTATTGCTGGAGATAACTTTATTCTTGATTTTTTGGGTTTTTCTTCTGTATTTTCAGCCCTTATTCAAGCAGATCGCGGAAGTTTTTGGTATGGAACTGTCGATGACCCTAAACGTTTAGTCTGGGAGCAGCCCACTTTTACGATCTGCTTAAACACCGATGTACTTATAAGAAAAGGTTTTCCTCTCTCAGAAATCCGTATGGCCTTTCAGGAGAAGCTTCTTTGTGAAAATAAGTTCGAGGATAAGATAACAATCCTCAAAGCACCTACCGGCATAGGAAAAACCAAGATTTTCCTAGATATCGTCAACAAGGCAGCTGGCAGCCAGCGGTTTGAGAGGGTTTTTTATTTTTCACCTCTTCTAGCGCTCACCGACGATTTTGAAGGCAAATTATTCGATGTAGAAAAGGGTGTCTCAGTGCTTGACCAGACTGATGCTGAGAAGGTTTTGGTTTATAATCATGCGTTTACTGGTAGTCTGCTTAAGAAGCGGCAGTCCAAGGATTTCGATGTCTGGCTTGATGCAGAAGTTGAGGATCCTGAATTTTTTAAAACCAAAGAGTATTTTCTGCGGGAATCTTTTAACAAACAGTTGATCATTACCACCACTCAGAGATTGCTGATGGTGCTTTACTCCAATGCACCCGCCGATAAGGCAAAACTTGTTTCATTTAAGAATTCTTTTCTGATAATTGACGAAGTCCAAATTATACCTAAAGTATTGCTTCCCAACTTCACGGCGCTGCTAAAGGCACTTACAGAACAGTACAATTCAAAAATACTTCTGGTGAGCGCCACCATACCTGATGAGCTCCAAGGTATAGCTAAACTGGTAACTCCCGAAGAGATTGAGGATATGTATTTGCAGAGGACTGCTAAGCGGATAGAATACCGGCAGACCGCTTTGGATCCCGTTGGTGAGGTTGCTCTTCTTGGAGGCGAGGGTCATACGTTGTTCATGTTTAATACCCGACGAAAGGCTCGGAGCTTATTCGAGAAATTGGTTTTGCTTAAGCCTGATGCGGTTTACTTGTCTACGGGCATACGGAAATGAGATCGCGGTGAGATCATCCAAAAAAGACTGCGTAAAAAGGAACCAGCAACGGTTGTTTCCACTCAGGTTTTAGAGGCCGGGGTGGATGTGAGTTTTAGTCGTATGTATCGTGAGATGGCACCGCTGGATAACATCGTGCAGGCTATGGGGCGGCTTAACAGGGAAGGCGAAAGCAGCGAACCCGTCCTCACAGTTTTTCTTGATGACGGGGACCATTTGCCCTACAGTCAGCTTGAGGTAGAAGAGTCTAAATCGTTAATTCCAAAACTTCACTCATCCATAGACCTCTATAAGGCATTACCCGCTTACTACAAGAAGGTCTCTGCTGAAAATTTAAGGAACAAGAACTTAGCCAAACAACTCGATGATAAAATGAGAAACCTACACTTTGATGACATTTGGGAATTCATCAAAACAAACGCTTTGCCTACTGAGCTAGGTGATTCCATTCTTGTACCTGACCCACAAGATTGGGAAGTAATCAAAGGACAGTTTTTGTCTTCAGACTCAAATAAGGGGAAAAGTAAACTTTACACACGTTATGCTGAGTTTATGGCTCAACTGCCTGGTTATGTTGAAAAAATTGATGGTTTGACCGACCTACTTGATGAGGAACTGTTTGAAAAAGGAGTGCTTATGCCTAAAAAAGAATATTTAAGCACTGTATATGACCCTAAGGTGGGGTTGGATAAGTGGGTAAAAAAGAAGTAACTAAAGAGGAAAACCAAAAGAAAGAGTCATCGATTAACATATGTAGTGTCAAACTTAACGTTTCAGATCCAGACCGCTTTATTTCCTCGGTTAAACTTCGAGGTTTCCTTGGTAGCCTCTTTGTTGATGATGCTGAGTTCCATCATCACTCCGGGAGGTCTTACCATTATCCACTAATCCAGTATAAACGGGTTAATCGAGAACTAATGATTCTTGGTCTCCAAAAGTATGCTAGTGTTCTTTTGAATAAAATGTCTATTGTGGATTATATTTCTACAAGACGAGGAACCTTTAAGGTTGGTAGCCAAGAGATCAATCTCTCAACTTGGCAAGTACGCAATTGCTCCTGTTGCTATGATTTCGTTTCGCCTTGGATCCCTTTTAATAATGCTAATTATTCTGCTTATAAGGATTTAAATCAGGAGAACCAGAAGACTTTTTTAGAAAAAATTTTGGTAGGCAACACATTAAGCTGCCTAAAAGGTCTGGGTATTTTTGCAGACTATCGCGTTGAATCCTACCTTGCATCTTTTCGGTCGTTCTATGTTAGAGCGCATGGAAACATGTTTGAGGCATTTGCTGCCCGTTTCTTCTTAAACGTTGATCTTCCCAATTTCATCGGTTTAGGGAAGAGCGTTTCAAAAGGTTTTGGCACCATAAGGCGAGTAGTATGATAATAGAAATAAGTGAACATGGGAGTGCCTTGAAAAGGAGTCATGAATGCTTTATCATTCAGACACCCATTAATAAGACCGAGATTCCCGCAGAAAAAGTGGATGCTATTATAGTAACGGCTAATGCATTAGTTAGTACCCAAGCAGTTGCTCTATGCTTGGAGAAGAATATTCAACTTGTCCTAGCTAACTGGGCGGGTAAGCCGTTTGGCAGATTCTGGGTAAGTACACCGGGCAGAGCAACAGAGGTCAGACGCAGACAATACTTGCATCAAGATACAGCTTTGGCATTTGCAGTTTCCAAAGACATTGTAGCATGTAAACTTAGAGCGCAAAGAAAACTTCTGGTAGACTTAAAAGATAACCGTAAAGAACCTAATCCAACGATAAGAAAATCAATCAAAGCTATCACTAAATCCCTACAGAGCCTAAACAGTCTTCAATATTTACCTTCTTTTAAGCAAACACTTTTGGGTATTGAAGGGTTTGCCGCTGCCGAGTATTTCTCAGCTATCTCCTCTGTGTTACCTAAAAAGTATAGGTTCAAAGAAAGAAGTAGACAGCCTGCTCATGACAAATTTAATGCCGTGCTTAATTACGTTTATGGGATCACTTATTCGACTGTTGAGAAGGTTGTTATTCTAAGCGGTTTAGACCCCAATGCAGGGATATACCATGCTGATTCTTATGGTAAGCCGACTCTGGTTTTTGATCTAATAGAGTTGTTTAGGGCTAAAGTTGATCGTATTGCAGTGAAACTGTTTACTAAAAAATACGTTAAGGACTCTTGGTTTACATCCCAAGAGGAGGCACCCTTAGGGGTGTTTCTATCAAAAGAAGGTCGTAAAGCCGTGATTACTGCTTACATGCAGGATGCAAATAGGGTTGTTGAGAAGGAAAGTTGGCAATACTGTAGAAAAATAATTAAAAATTTTGAGGCGAAGAATTGAAGAAGAGCATGTATTATGCAGTATACGATATTTCCGATAACCAAACTCGTAGTCGTACCATTCAAGCTCTTAAAAATGTAGGTTTTGTTCGCATACAGAAAAGCGTTTTCTGTGGTTCTTTAGCTTCTCAGCAGAAAAAAGATTTGATTGAAGATCTTAAGCGAATAACTATGGAAAACGAGTCTGTATATCTGATTTTAGCCTGCCAGAAATGCTTCGGGAAAGTCAGCATTATCGGTCATGGATTTAATAAGGAATACGTGGCTAATGACTTGGAGAGTATGGTTCTTTGAGCAACTGTCTCTCTGTAACCAATGCAGTAGAGCATGCGTTTTGCCCAAGGTTTACATACTTTCAGTTGGTCCTTGGCATCGAGCAAAGAGAAGGCAAACGAGGTACTGTCCAATCTGGTCGTGCTTACCATAATCGACACTCAACTACTAACAAAACGTACAAAATAAAACGATTAGATGGTATCAAACGGATAGAGTTAATCCTTTACTCGAAAAAGTATTCCTTTTCTGGGAAAATTGATGAGGCTATTGAGGCAGAAGATCAAATTTTGTTAATAGAACGAAAATACACTGATTATGTAGTCATAGGGTCTACCCTAAAAACCCAACTGGGGTTGCTGGCTATTTTGGCGGAAGAAAACACTGGAAAGAAAGTCAATCAAGCTATTGTAGTTTTTGATAAAACTGAACGCGTAGAAGTTATAGTCAATGTCACTAAAGAAATTAAGCAAAAAGCGCTTCTGATGCTCAAAAAAACAAACCATACAATATCGACAGGTAGCATGCCCCATTCTAGTCATGACAACCGATGTTTAAACTGTTGTTATAGGAAAATCTGTCCTTGACCTCTGTAGTGTCTAAAATTTCATAGTGGGTTTTTTATTGTAAGAAATAACAAGCCGTATCTTTATAAAGGTGTAAATAATCAATTAATAACGGTATCATACCTCTAAAAACATACTCAAAAATGCCGTAAAATACGAAATAGGGCATAAAAATGTGGCTGTCCAAAAGGCTAATCCATCATAACAAGGATTGAAACATGCTGCTAAAGCGGCGGTTGCGGCTAAGAATCCGCGTCCAAAAGGCTAATCCATCATAACAAGGATTGAAACTTTATGTTTTGTGGCTGTGTTGGTTACTGTTGCGGTGGTCCAAAAGGCTAATCCATCATAACAAGGATTGAAACCTGACGCTTGCTTGTCAGGGAGTTTGCATGCGCCATCCTGGTCCAGAAGGCTAAGCCATCATAACAAGGATTGAAACTTATAGACGGGTGTTTAAGCTTGTGACTTCGCCAAGGTCCAATAGGCTAATCCATCATAACAAGGATTGATACC
>JAAZFA010000284.1 GCA_012511995.1 Thermoproteota archaeon
CCACAAAAGCAGGTCGAATCATAGGTTTGAGCCGTCAACATGTATGGTATTACATTCGTAAACTTCAAGAATGCAACCTTATTCTGCAGGCTAAGCGTAGTAATGTTACTTTTTATGAGTTGAGTAAAGAAGGTAAAAAACTTCTCATGTCATGTGAGGGTTCAGTGTTTCTGTCGTGGCTTTATCGTTTCGATAAGTGTCAGGTTGTTTATGAGATTTTGTTTGAGGGTTGTTACCCTGAGGGTAATTTTAAGAAGGTGACGCTGAATAATTGGACTGGGTTGTTTTTTGTTTGTTTTTTCGATTGTACTTACGGATTGGTTTATGGGATATGTCTGGTAGCTGTGGTTGCAAGGGTTGTAAAGTGTGTTTGTGAGCATAGCTTCGCTATTGTGTTTTAGGGTTGTTGAGGCTGTTGCTGAAGTCGCTGCGTATTTTTGGTGTAGCTATGGCTGTTGATATATCGTGTAATTTTAATGTTTACGTTTGATGGGTTGAAAGCTGTTATTGCTTGCGGTGCTGAAGCTTGTTTGCGAGAAATTTGGGGTTATGTGGTTTAGGCGTGTGAAGCGAATTGTGTTTGTTGGCACTCCAACACCTCAAAGAACGTCGGTTGTTGCTGAAACGCTAGAAACTCCAATTATTAAACGAAAAGATCATATCATAAGCTTTTAATAATTGGAGAACTGATGTGTTAACGAATTTCAAAATTTAGGTAAGCATAATAGAGGAATTAAAATGAGCAAAAGTGATAAACCCCACTTAAACATTATCATCATGGGGCACGTTGACAACGGTAAATCCACCACTACCGGACACTTATTATACTTAGCAGGAGTTATCGATCAAAGAACAATCGATGCTTATCAGGCACAAGCAGAGCAAATGGGCAAGGGTACTTTCCACTTCGCTTGGGTTCTAGACAACCTAAAGGAAGAGCGAGAACGCGGTGTTACTATTGACCTTCGATTCCTACAATTCCCAACTAAGAAATACAACATGACCGTTATCGACGCACCAGGCCACAGAGACTTTATCAAGAACATGATCACCGGTGCAAGTCAGGCTGATGCAGCAGTTCTCTTTAGCTCAGCCAAAAAAGGCGAGTTTGAGGCTGGTATCGGCGCAGGCGGTCAAACGCGTGAACACGCATTCTTGTCATTCACATTAGGTATTCGCCAGTTAGTCGTTGCAATCAACAAGATGGACGATAATACAGTTAACTGGAGCAAAGATAGATATGATGAAATGAAGAATGAAATATCGCGAATGCTTCGTATGGTAGGTTTCAAACTTGAGAAAATACATTTCATCCCTGTTTCAGGTATGAAAGGTGACAACCTAGTTAAAAAGAGTGAAAATATGCCTTGGTACACTGGACCAACTATGATGGAGGCATTCGACCAACTAGAGCTTCCAGCAAAGCCAACCAACAAGCCTCTCCGTGTTCCAGTGCAAGATATCTATACTATTACTGGTATCGGTACAGTCCCTGTTGGAAGAGTTGAAACAGGCGTCCTTAAACCAGGAACATCCATTATTTTCATGCCTTCCAACAAAACTGCTGAAGTTAAATCAATCGAAATGCACCACACTCAAATCCCAGTTGCTGAACCAGGTGACAATATTGGCATGAACGTTAGAGGCATAGGTAAGAATGATGTTCATCGCGGAGACGTTGCAGGTCCAGTTGATAATCCGCCAACAGTTGCAAAAGAATTCATTGGTCAAATCATCGTTATCTACCACCCAACAGCAATTGCAGCAGGCTATACCCCTGTTTTACACTATCATACAGGTCAAATTGCAGTTAAATTCACACAGCTAATCAAAAAGATCGACCCACGTACAGGTCAAGTCAGTGAAGAAAACCCCAGTTACCTCAAGACTGGCGATGCAGCTTGGGTACGCATGGAGCCACTTCATCCAATCGCTATCGAAGCATTCACCGAATTCCCAGAGCTTGGTAGATTTGCAATTCGTGACATGGGCACAACTGTAGCTGCAGGTGCAGTCAAAGAAGTTACAAAGAAGGGTCTATAACCCTTTTCATTTTTTGTTTTTTAGCTTAACTATTTTGAAATTAGTA
>JAAZFA010000285.1 GCA_012511995.1 Thermoproteota archaeon
AGATCCGTAAGCGGTTAGTCGAAAAAAACTATATAGATACGGTTATCGGCTTGCCAAGCAGTTTGTTTACTAATACTGGAATCCCTGTAACGGTCCTGATCTTAAAGAAAAGCAGGGCATTAGATGAACCGGTTCTCTTTATTGATGCCGCTAAGGATTTCATTAAAGTCGGCAAGCAAAATGTCCTTCAAGAAAGGGATATTGCGAGAATAGTTGATACGTATGTGGAGAGGCGCTCGGAGGAAGGTTATAGCAGTTTAGTAGAGCGCAACGCCATCGCGAAAAATGATTTCAATATGAATATCCCCAGGTACATTGCTTCAACGGACAATGAGATTGCCCATGATGTGGATGCACATTTGTTGGGCGGCATACCTGAGGAAAATATAAAAGGCCTGAAGGTGCTTAATGAAATTGTCCCTGATATCCTAAATGGAGCATTAAAACCGCTTCGACCTGGTTATCTTCAGTTAGTTAAAGAGATTGACCAGCTAACGGAGGAAATTTTGAGTAGTAGCCACGTTAATGATATAGCTGACGAGATTAAATTGGAGATGGCGGAGTATACGAATCAATACTGGGACGTTTTAAAGCATGTCTCTAATGTGGCTGATATTAAGCAAATTATGGAGGATATGCTAGTTGACATAAAAGCTATCCTAGCGTCTTTCCAACATCTGAATACGTATGATGGCTATCAAATCATTGCTGAGATCTGGAAGGATTCGCTAACAAGGGATTTAGAACTTATTGCAGGTGATGAGTTTTATTCTGTGGCTCGTACAAGAGAGCCGAATATGGTCACCAAAGGATCTGGTAATAACAAGCGCGAAGAACAAGATGGCTGGGTTGGAGCTCTTATTCCTAATGAGCTTATAGTCCGGCACTTCTATGGTACTAAATTAGAGGAAATCGAGCAACTAAAGCAAGATGCCAGTGCTGCAGAAGCGGAGCTAGATGAACTGGTTGAAGCAGCCAAGGTCGAAGGGTCTGAGGAAAACGAAGTGTTATTTGAATGTCTTACAAAGAATAAAGAGGACGAGCCCGGGAACTCGTTTGTAGGTAAGTCTGTGAAGGCTGAGCTTAAAGAGTATGAGCCACAATCCGATGAGTACAAAATGTTAGAAAACGTTGATACACTCATGGCCTCCAGGCTACGGCTCAATAGAGAAATTAAGGGCAAAGAATCTGAACTTGATCAGCTAGTGCAAGATAGGATTCTAACCTTAACGCATGATGAGATTGATACTATAGTTTATAAGAAATGGTTTGGCCATTTGGATGCAGAAATGGCCGAGTTAATAGAGAAGCCCGTAAAGAAGGAACTGGACACCCTAAAACTTCTAGATGACCGTTACAAGGATACTTTGGATGATTTAGATGAAGAGTTTGGAGCATTGGAATCTGAGCTGGAAAGTCTATTGGCTGAGTTGGTGAAAACATGAAAGAGACCCAAAAACTAATCCCTAAAAGACGCTTTAGAGAGTTTATGGACGATGGCGCTTGGGAACAGCGTGAGTTAGGTAACATTGCTGATATTGTCGGTGGCGGTACACCAAGCACGAGTATCATAGGGTATTGGAATGGTGATATTGATTGGTATGCTCCTGCTGAAATTGGCGAGCAAATCTTTGTTCATAGAAGCCAGAAGAAAATCACAGAATTGGGTCTGCATAATAGTTCCGCAAAGATATTGCCAGTGGGGACTGTCCTGTTTACTTCTCGTGCAGGCATTGGAAACACTGCAATTCTGGCGAAAGAAGGAGCAACTAACCAAGGCTTTCAGTCAATCGTTCCGCGCAAAGACGGTCTAGATTCATACTTCATTTTTTCAAGAGCCCATGAGTTGAAACGATACGGCGAAACGATCGGTGCAGGTTCAACATTCGTTGAAGTATCGGGTAAACAGATGGCTAAGATGCCGATTTTTACACCAGAAATGTCAGAGCAGAAGTTAATAGGTCAGTTTTTCGCTGTCATCGACAACCTCATCACCCTTCAACAGCGTAAGCTTGAAAAGATCCAAAATCTCAAGTCAGCTTACCTTTCTAAGATGTTTCCAAAAGACGGGGAGAAGTATCCTGAATTGAGATTTGCGGGTTTTACGGATGCTTGGGAACTGCGTAAGCTGGGGGAGATAACGAATATCAAGACGGGTTCAAGTGATTTGCAAGATGCAGTTGTTGATGGCGAATATCCATTTTTTGTTCGGTCCGAAAATGTTGAGAGAAGTAATCGCTATATTTTTGATGGTGAGGCTATATTAATCCCTGGCGAAGGTAGAATTGGGGACATTTATCATTATGTCAATGGCAAGTTTGATTATCATCAACGGGTGTATAAAATAAGCAATTTCGCAGAGGCAGATATTGATGGGAAATTTGTGCTGTATTATCTTCAACAGAATTTCAAAAGTCATGCTTTGACGTTCACGGTTAAGGCTACTGTCGATTCATTGCGTTTGCCGATGCTTGTAGATTTTGAAATTAAACTCCCCCGCTTGGAAGAACAACAGGATATAGGCAACTTTTTCTCTAACCTCGACAACCTCATCACCCTTCACCAGCGCAAACTGGATAAACTGAAGAGCATTAAGCAGGCTTACTTAAACGAAATGTTCGTATAGATTGGAGGTAGTTAAGTGAGTAGTCATGTGAAAACCTCAT
>JAAZFA010000286.1 GCA_012511995.1 Thermoproteota archaeon
ACCCTTATCTTTTTCATCGAGTAAATCAACATCAACGTATTCGTAAGCAACACCGTTATCATTTAGAAACTGCTTGGTTAATTTACACCATACACAAGTACTCAGAACAAAAACCGTAACTTTATGATTAATTCTTTTGCCAGAAACCTTTGTAAACTGCATAAAAACCATTATCTACATTCCAAACAGACAAATATATTTGTTTACATTACAAAACTGATCTAAAATTATTGATTAAAAATTTTAAGATAGGGAAAAATAAACAGTTACTTCACAATTTCTCGTTTCTTCCAGCGTAAGTTCTTACCTTTGCATTTTCTGCATTTTAATGCAGTTTCAGCATTGCGAGAACCACAATCTCTGCAAATTTTCATGTATAAACGAGCTTTCTGAGCTATAGTCTTCTTTACTGGATCCAATATCGGCATTTTATTGATACCCTTCTGTTTTAGGTATGTCTTTGATGGCAGAGTCTCAAATATACCTTTTGTATATATATGGTATTTATTTGATAATTTCTATTGTTACGTATGTTCGTGTATCTTCTATTCCATCAATCATATATAATTTTTTCAAGATTTCATCCAGATGCTCGCGTTCGACAATTATTAAAACATCTACTTCACCTGCTATGCGGAAAGCTCTAGAAACAGCCAATTCTCGAATTTGTTCGTAGACGTGGATGCGTTTAATAGGTGAAATCTTTAGCAAAATAAATGCTGGTGTTGTTGAAACACCTAATGCCGCTAATCCTTTTTCAGTGACGTCTATGAAGCCTCTGCCTGTTCGGATATAGCCATTGTTCTTAAGTTTTCGCAGATGAACGTTAAGTGCCTGTCTGCTGACGCCTAGTTGCCCTGATAATTCAGCTTGCTTCAAACGCAGTGTATATGTGTTTGTTGATTTTCCCTTCTCAAAAAGTGTTTTTAGCAGTTGAATTGACCGTTTAGTTATTGGTTCCAATTTCGTCACATTTGTTAAGTTTACTATGTTAAACCTTTACAATAATCAACTACCTTATGAATTTGATGTCTCTAAATATTTGGCCCTACTAACAACAGCTATTAGCGGCAAAGACACAAGCGTTTCCATGTTTGAAAAGTCAAGTAAGAAACCAAATGATGTACCACAATGTATTTATGCAGAAAAAAAGGTAAATGAAGCCACTTAAAAGTAAACTAGGAGTGAAGTGAACCCCAGTGACAGAAGCCACCAGCGCAGTACTTATCGGTAAAAAACCAATAATGAATTATGTCCTCGCTTGCATTACTTTCTTCCATGGTGGAGCAAAAGAAGTCAGCATTAAAGCACGCGGCAGATCTATCAGCAGAGCAATCGATGTGGCTGAAGTGGTTAGGCACAGATTCCTTCCCGACGTCAAAATAAAAAGCGTTGGTATTGGCACTGATCAATTCTTACCGATTGACCAAGAAGAAGGCACTCAGGGTGGCACTAACGTTAGCACCATCGAAATAACGTTGATGCGTTAAGTCACTAAGGCAAAGCAGATCTCCTTCTTTGCAGGAATACCGACTTTCAATGAAAACAGAGCTATGCAGTTTCTGCTTAAAAAGTGGCATACTATGCCAGAAGTGTTCAACTAAAGTAAAAGCTGGCGAAATCAGTGACTTAGACCTGAAAATCGCCCGTTTATTACTCAACTTAGAAGAAAAGTACCCGTCCCTGCAAAACGTCTGCTTTTATAAAGCAGTCGAGGTCGAAAAGACATTAGCTATTCTGGTAGGGCATGGCGACGTACCAAAACTTTTAGGTTACGGCGGCAAAATCGTTAAAATCATAGGCGATGAAACCAACAAGAATGTACGCGTACTGGAATACGGTGTGGATGACCGTAAATTCCTCGAAGACCTGTTTGTTCCCTTTAGCATCTTAACTATTAACACTATTTGGCTTCCAGACGGAACAACGGAAACACGTGTTATCCTAAAGAGGAAACGCGGTGCACAATTGCCAACGGACCTTAAAGCGCTAAAGGAAATCGCAAGTAAAGTACGAAAGATGTCTTTACGTGTCGAAATTGCAGACTAAAAGGCTGGTAAATCAACATGGACTTGGACTCTATTGGTGACTGGGTTAGAACACAGTATACCTCAGATGTAACCGCAGACTTAGATAGTACTGAAGTTACCCTTTTTGGATGGGTCCAAGAAGTCCGAGACCTCGGTGGTCTACGTTTTATTATATTACAGGATCGACAGGGTACCGTCCAAGTAACCATACCTAAAAAGCACATATCCCCCAAAGTTGTAGCTAAGTCAGATTTACTGCAAAAACGCTTCAGTGTCGGTATAAGAGGTAAAGTTAAAAAAACCAGTCAGACAACTCGAGGCGTCGAAATAGTTCCAATCGACATTAAAATTTTCAACACAGCAACCGAACAACTCCCGATTGATATTACCGGCAAAACACCTGCAAGCATTGAAGTACGCTTAGACGCCCGTCCACTTGACCTCACATTAGACTCAAGCTTGGCAACATTTAAAATTCAACACGTTGCCCTCCAAGCAATTCGTAGCTACCTCTTCGACAAAGGCTTCATAGAAGCTCACAGTCCCCGCATCATCGCATCCGCAACTGAAGGTGGTGCAGAATTGTTTGGTATTGACTACTTTGGACAGAAAGCATACTTAGCGCAGAGTCCACAACTCTATAAAGAACAATTAACAATGAGCTTTGAGAAAGTTTTTGAGGTTGGCCCTTTTTTCCGAGCAGAAGAATCCCATACAAGACGTCATCTTAGCGAATTTACCTCAGTTGATGTTGAAATGGCTTTCGCAGATGCCAAAGATGTAATGCTACTTCTTGAAGAAGTTATTCATTATACATTTACTATTGTTTACGAAAAATGTCAAGCGGAATTAACAATATTAGGCCATAAGCTTGAAATTCCAGAATTACCTTTTGTGCGCTTAACATATACTCAGGCACTCGAAGATCTCAAGAGACAAGGAATAGTGATTCCTTGGGGTGAAGACATCCCGACCGACGCCCTGCGTGCTCTATGCAAGTTGTACCCATACTTTTACTTTATAACTGATTGGCCTACACATGCCAAAGCATTCTACATCAAACCATACACCGCCCATCCTGAAATGAGCGAAGGATTTGACTTAATGTTTGGTTATATTGAGTTAACCTCAGGTGGAACCCGTATCTGTGCCAAAAACCAGTTAATTGAGCGCCTTAAAGAGAAGGGCTTAAACCCGGATTCTTTCAAGATGCATTTGCAAGCTTTCGATTACGGTATGCCCCCACATGCAGGCTGGGCAATTGGTTTAGAACGACTGACAATGATTTTAACAGGGATTGAAAACATACGCGAAGTCACTTTATATCCAAGAGACAGGGTAAGGCTGACACCATAATACAATTACCGCTATCGTTCAACCCGCTGGATACTACCTTTCCTTTAAGTTAATGAAAAGGGTTTATGCGGCCATTACTAGTGTCCACTTTACTGAACCGCAGGTACGGCAAGGTGGAAAGGTTTCAGTCTTTGAGAGTGGGATTTTGGATTTTTCGCCTTTTTCTTTGCAAAAATGTGCATATAATCCTGATGTAGGGCATTTTTCCCCTGTGCGAAAAAACTTGCGGCTTTTAGTTTCTTTTGCTGTTTTTGTATTGTTTTTCGGTTTAATTTTTTTCTTAACCGCTAATTTCTTTGGTTTTTTCTTTTCTGGCATATACATCAACCAATCTTTGGATCAGTAGATAATAATAAGCTTTGTTAATATCCCCCGATATTTACGTTAAAATTTTCACTTAACCGCTTTGATGTTATTGTTCTGATATAACCTATCAATCATGTTTACATGCTCACTTCAATAATCAATAATTACTGTAGCCGAAAACCCATAAGTCAGTAATTATCACAAGTTCTTATTAAAGAACTTTGTCGAGCGTTTCTAAGTTAAAAACAGTGTTTGCACAGCCATTCTTTATCAAAGGAATTGCTTGCCCCCTTACGTTAATTATTGGTAAAAGGTGACTCATCATCTTCATCTCCTCACCACAAGCTATTCCGACAACACCTTGATAATTGTTGTTTTTAAGAATTTTTGGAATGCATGACCCGCCAGGAACTATGTATACATCATAGCCTTTACTTCTTGCTTGGGCATCTGCCTTATTCACAAGACAGTCATCTGAACAATGATCACAAATATAAGTTGGTATACTAGGTTCAAAAATAGCTTTACACCTGTTATCCATAAATTTGCGTGAACAATGCGGTAAAAAGAGCACACGCCTTTCTGTTTCTAAAAATCGTTTTCTCTCTGTCAAATTGATTGCTTGTAAATCAACAAGGTCTTCCAATAGTATCATTGCATCAGCTAAATTCAATCCTGTTGCTTCTTGGATCTTAAACTTGACTATTAAATCATGGGTTGTTTTAAAGACAGCTTTATGCACGCCCTTTTGATGACTAACCGTAGCTAATTCGGTGAAAAAAAACCGAGGAACCTTTGATAGATCGAAGGTAAATTTATAGGGCATAGTTATGCATACTCTATTCAGACTTAAAAGTTTCGCTATAATTTTTTATGATTGATAGTGAATTTTTTGTTCGATACTAATCATTATTGGGCAAGTCTTTAAGGGCTTTAATTTTGTTTCACAACTGCACTTTTCTCCTCTAGATACTTGACGCGCCCACTGCACCATGTGCAAGTTCATCAATCTACCTCTAAAGTCTGGATTATCCCCTTAAGAATATTTTCCCAGATTATCCGCAACTGCTATGAGCTCTGGCTGTATTTACTCGAGTTTAGTAACAACCTTAAATTAACTAATTTCTGCTTTG
>JAAZFA010000287.1 GCA_012511995.1 Thermoproteota archaeon
GATGTTACTATTCCTATCGCTAAGTCTTTGCATTCCACTCATGAATTTTTATTTTAAAAGCTTTCCACGCTGAGTCCCCTTCTTGTGTAACCAAGACTACTGTATTGTTAAGCCATAATAATGCATCTGAGGTAGTAGAGAAATTCCAAATTTCAATACTTTTATTTTTTTTCCACTTAGGGTTTCCATAACCCGAGCTTTTGATAGCTACCATTCCATCAGCAGCAAAGAAAACCCCGTAACCTACAGTTTGACCTTTCCCGCCATCATAGTGAGTCGCTGTTTTTGTTCCAGTAAAGACTATTGGTCCATCTACGTCTTTTGCTTTTCCAACACCCTTAATCTCTCCATACCAGGTGAACTCAACTTCGACACCATCTGCACTTATACCCTTAACACACATTAGTTGCGTTTTGCCGTTTCCTCTCCAAAGCAACTCACCGATTGTCAAAACATCATCAGATGTAGTATCTTTGTCTTTTTTGTAGTAAACATAGTTTTCAGCTACAGTTCTTTCTTGTGGGATAGACCTCAATTCGCTATAAACCCAATCTCTAATTTCTTTGGTGCTTATGCCGTTTGTTACTCTTTTTTCTATGTTGATAGTAACTTTTTCTGCATCACAGTCGTTTGCACCTGTTTTTTCAATAGCTTTTTTAAGCTTATCGCGATCAAATTCTTGCATCTCACCTGAACGTTTCTTTATTTCTACCAAAAATTCACCTTCTTTTAGACCTGAAAATGTTCTAGCTCTAAATAGAACAAATCGAACCCTGTTTCTTTTATACTAAAACAGTTGACTCAAGGTTCTTATCTTGACATAACATGCAAACACTTAACCCAAGTCTTTAGGTCAAATGTCATCTTACATTGATCAATAATACTTCACTAATTTTTAGTATAAAAAAGCTAATAAATATACCGAATGCCGATCCCGTTAACTTGAAATTTTATTTGCCAAGTAAAATTCATAAAAACATCAACGAGATAAATAGTGAAAAAATGGCTCTGCCCAATTGTAACAGTATTTTTTGTAAAGGTAGTGGTGGCTGGAGTAAGACTTGAACCCATGAAGGTCTGCACCAGAGAAAAAACAAATGAAAAACTGTTTTTTCATGTTCTTCTTAAATGGAATAAGCGCTAACATTTCGTTACCCTAAGCGTTTCAGCAATAGTCAGTATTTTTACCCCTTCAGAACTCTTCCAAGGCGAGCAGATGCTTATCACCTGAAACGATATAATCCACTTTGCCATCAAACGATGTCCATACAATAATAACGTCAGCTGGGTCTTCTTTAACCACTTTGAGGCGAGATTTCACTTGCACTACGGTTGTAGCTTTTCCTAGCACCTTAAGAAAAACAGCAACAGGTTGCTCGCTTGCATATCTTGCTACCTTTTGGGTCTTCTATTACTTCAAGGAGTTCCTCGATTATTGCCTTGACAGAATAAACTGTTTATCTTTTGCCAGTTTATTAAAGAAGTTACGTGGTTTACCCACTTTTATCAGGGCTGAAACCAAAACGTTTGCGTCAAAAACGACTTTCATCTTAGCCTCACAATTATGCTTCTTTTCTTCTGCCTGTACCCATGGATTATTTGATTTATTTCGTCGATTGAGAGTTCGCCATATTTTGCGATTTTTCGTCGATTCTTTTATACATGGCTTTTAACTTTTGATAGGTCGGATGCCTCAAACTTTTTCAATATCACCGAGTCATTGCATTGATAAACAAGAAATTTAGTTTTGGCTTTCAAACCCATTCCGGACCGTATTCTTGCTGGTATTACAAATTGCCCTTTTCCACTTAGAATCGTGAGATCTGCGTTTTCATTCTGAGCCATTTATATTACCCGATAAATTATCAAAGAATTGTTATTAGACCTTAACGCTAATTATTTTGCTGTTTTCTCATGAACATCTACCCTCGCTCATGGGCTTCTCAGACAGCCATCTTTCCTAATACCCAAAAATTCACTAACCCACATACAATACCAATTGTATATCTTAATATTTAAGACAGTTTCTTAACCCACCCACCTCCCACCAAAACACAACAATCCTCCACACTAGAGTTCACAAACTCACCAACTACCCGCTCAATCGCCAAAAGACCGCCATAGCAACAACTGCTCATAGTGGTCACCGCGATACCAACGGGTTTCTTAGGTGTGAGGTTTGCTGGGGCTTTTGAATGTACCAAAATTAAGGAGTAAGAAATACAAAACCAATTACGCTGACTGCAACCACCGTAACTGCCACCCAGAAGCCCACTCAGCCCTTGATACGCGTTCTAAAACTAAAAAAGGGGATAATTGGTTCGTCATTTTCTGGTTTTATGGTCGCTTTTTAAGTGTCAAGATAGTCAGGAGCCCGACTACGATGATTGCTGCAAACAGTCCTACGATGGCTGTAACGAAGTATTGATCAGCTATGGATTCTGGCGGCATTTCAGTTGGCGCTGGGGTTACTGGTGTTGGGTCAACGACGAATGATGAGACGGCATGTGATGGCCAATATGATTCGCTACCCTCAAATGAAGCATAGACAGTGAATTTACCTTCAATGTCTGGCATCCAGTTAAAACTATAGAAGCCATCTGCATCAGCAGTAGTGGTTCCGATTGGTCGATAGTTTCCGTTTGCATCAAGCACATTTAAAGTGACGTCAACGCCTGTGACGTCTGTTGGACGCGGTTTTTGCATGTAGACGTATTCCATCCATGCACTTTGGCTCTCATCAGAGACTGCAGGAACACCATTGGGAAACCGGGATGCTTGCTCATTCTGGGTTGTGCCTGCGGAGATGTCGGTTACTGTGCCGCTTATAATGAGTGATTTGCCGAGCTCTATTCCTGCCAGTGGCGCGTTAATGGTTAGTTTGCTTGGACCTTTGCCGACACTGTAGATTTGCATGTCATAGCAGTTTAGGTAGACGAAGAAGCCGTCGGCGACACGGTCATAGCCTGCGGCGTCCATGCCTGTCCCCCAGCCCATCATTGTCCATATTTCGGTGCCATCGGTTGCGTTGACGCAACGGAATTGTGCGTTTTTGTAGTAGGGTGAGTCTGGTGAGTGTTCTGTTGATGCTAAGTAAATTTTTCCATCAGCGATGACATCTATGAAGATGGGGTAAGTGCCGTAGGGTGTTGTGAATCCTGCGTATGTGCTGTTTCCTTCTCCGCCGTTGCCGTAAGTCCACAGTAGGTCGCCTGTTTTGATGTCGTAGCAGTAGAGTATGCCGCCGTATCCTGAGTAGTAGAGGTTTCCGTATGCGGCAGTGGGGAGTTGTCTAAAGTATGTGTAGTCATTAGTTGGTTCGGTGGCCCACAGTAGGCTTGCATCGGTTAGGCTGTATCCTTTCATGGTGTTGGTTTCTCGGTAGGACAGTACGAAGACATTTTTGTCTACGTCCCAACTGGTTAAGGCTGCTGTTATGTTTCCTTCTGCTGGTGGAAAGCTTTTGGTCCACAGTATTTGTCCGTAGGAGTTAGGTTTTAGGCTGACAGCGGTGAGGTTTGCACCATTGGAGACTGTTGTGTGTGTTCCAAATGTGCCTTGGACTAAGAGTAGCATGTTGTCTAGGCTGGCTCTGTCGACGCGCCATGATCCAGAATTTGGTAGGTTTATTGAGACGTTATGGTCATAACGTGAGGGTAAGCTTGCGTCGATGGTGCCTGAATACCAGCCGCCGATGCCTGTGCCTGATAGGTATCCCACTGTTTTAGATGAGTTCCATTGTAGTAGTCGCCAGTTTGGGTTTGTAGAGTTGCCAATGTTTGTTACTTTGTAACGGATGATTTCGCCGCTTGGTCCAGCGACTGCTGATAGGACAGTATCAGTTGAGGGAACGTTAGATACTTTCATGGATGTTGGTATGCCTGTGAGTGGGTTGTATGATGATGCGAAGTTGTTGGTGAATAGTAGACCGTCTGGCAAGATGCCGTGTTGGTTGGGACCGTCGCTTGCGTATAAGTAGCCAAATGTTGGTGTGCCTATGCCAGTGGTGTTGGTTCGCCATAATTCTTGGCCTGTTCTTAGGTTTACTGCAATGTAGGCTCCGCCGGTTCCAGAGTTGCCGTAGGGTTCTTGGTAGAATAGTGTTCCTTGCATGATGATTGCGTTTACGAATCTTGTGTAGTATGAACTACCTGTGTAGAACATTTCACCGTCGACTCCTGTGCTGTTTCCTGCTACGAGACCTCCAGATTGGATGGGTTTGGTCCACATAATGTGTGGACTGTTTGGTGCAAGACCATTGGGTTGGACTCTGCCGAAGTAGTTGCCGGATGTTCCACTGCCGATGGCAGCGCCAGACGTAATGTAGGGTTCGCCTAGCCAGTTGGAGGAGATTGTGTACCAGTAGGTGTTTTGTCCTTCGATTGGATACGTCCAGTATTCAGTTGGTAATGGGTAACTATCTATTGGATCGGGTATTGGTTCGGCTTGGACGGTGAGGGTTGTTGTTTTGTTTGCTGCTAGGAAGATGTCGTTTTGATATTGACCACTCCAAGTGTAGGTTTGTTCTGCGTATTCGAAGTTGAAGTGGTATGTGCCGACTTGGTCAGGTGTGTATCTGTAGTATTGTACACTGGTTGAGTCTTCGATTACGTCCCAGTGTTGTGTTTCGGTTTTTCCATCAGGTTTTGTTATTGTTAGTGTATAGTCGTGTCGTCTGACTTCGTTTTCGACTAATGCACCGGGTAGGGGGGAGTCAATCCACATGACGACAGCCATAGATTGGCCGACGCCAACGGGATTGGGTTCCACCATTATGTATGCATAGGATGTGATTTTGTAGGGAGGCGTATGAGCGTCTGCTGTGGGTGAGGCGACTAAGGAGATTACCATTGCCGTTATCATCAAGATAGCTGTGCCTAAAATTACTAAGGTTTTTTTGGTTTTCATTTATTATTCTCCTAAGATGTTATGGAAAATATGTGATGCTGTTTTGCTACATAACGGAGCGCTATCTGCCTGCTCGACCGACAAACAGACGATCCACCATATAACAATCAAGTCTTTGTTTGTTTTCTCTCCATTGCATGTCAAAATATGTTTGGCATGGTATGATTATAGCTGGGTGGGTAGTCCACAGATCAGGTCCATAGCGAATAGGGGTGTTTGCGCTAAAGGATAGGGCAATTGTTTTTTGATCAAAAATGGTAATTACCGATGCAGGAGGGTTGGGGGTAGTTTTTAGTTTAAAGTTGGAGTTTCTCTCCAGCGCCGCTTTGACCCATTTTGGCAGGTGGTGGTTTTTGGGTTTCTCGGTTAAGATATGTATGATTATGTCTCTTTTCAGGGCGTCGTTGAATTGATCTTCAAAGGAAAAAAACGATTGCCTAAAGCGTATCCAACTGGTTGTTGCTTGGATGATACGCTGTGTTTTTTGTATAGCATCTTGATATTTTTTACCGTGTTCGCCAGCATAGATTACGCCAAAGCTTGGTTTGGGATCGTCGTTTTGCTGGGTGGGGTGGTGGGGTTGACTTAGTTTTTTTGCTATTTTTGCAGCTTTTTTTGAGATAAGGCATAGCTCGCTTGATTTTTGGTCTACCAGTAGCTTTACTGCGTCTTGGATTGGCGTCGCAGCGTAGCTTATGGGCACCGTTAGGTGTTGGCTGGCAAGCCCTAGCTGCTTTAGTTCTTCGAGCACACGGTAGATTTCTTGGCGATTCACCAAAGCTAAACCCGCCAAAGCCCTTGCCCGTGTCTGCCCTACTCGTAGTAGTGCCAGATAGACTTTTGCTTGGCGACCAGTGAGACCTAGTCCTGCTAAAACCTCCGCGCCCTCCAAATCAACCCCGCCCAAACCACAACTGCTAAAAATTCGAGGTGGGCTTCTTTGAAGGGGAGTAGATTTTGTTTGCATTTGATCTTTTTCTGGTTTAATAAGTTGTTTTCTAACTATTTTAGGATTTCGAAATGAAATCCAAGGATTCATTTTAAAAGCTTACATCTTAAACAGACAAATGGATAACTGAGTACGGGAATCACCATTGAAGAAAGGCAAGCCCGACTTGGCAGAACTTCTCCGAAAAATGTCTAAAAAAGGCTATTACCCAACGCTGAGTTTTATCTGCCAAAAAAGTTCTGTACACTATTCTGAAATACTTAACTATGGACTCAACACACCCATTGTAGAAAGCAAAGCAACCGTAACCTTAATTGTCCGTAATTTAACTGGAATGGGCTTAATCAAGCGCTCAATCATCAATTCAAGACCTGTTCGCACCGTCTACCAGCTAACTGAAAAAGGACAAAAGTTACTGGAGTATTTACGCGCAATAGAACAACTTTTAGCCTAAGTCAACTTTTTTACTGTTTGTTCATAACTCGCTATGAGTTATTTCGTTGTTTTATGCATATAGCTCAAGTGTTCAGATTTTATGAAGTCGGTTAGCACATATACTTTGAAACTTGGAATTCAGGACGTTGTCTATAATTTAATATTAGATTTTAGCACTATCCTGCTAGTGAATTTGCCCTTGCTTTTTGCCACCTTTTGAAACTCTTTCAGACAATTAAAGAACCTAAAAGTCCAAGTTTATCATCCCCCAGAAACGACATCCGCCATGACATCATAACGCTTTGTCCGATACCTAAATTCACTGCCCCCAAATCAAAAACTTTTACACCCAACTATTCGTATGCTCAACCACCACACGACTCACAAACAAACATCTTATTAAACTCCATCTACCCACCTAACAACCCCTGTGCCCTCACACCAACCTTGCCTCGACCAGAGTTCTTCTTCTTGAAAGGCAACACACAATTAAGATTAAAAAAATTGCCCTTTACTCCAAGATAGCCCAAATCAAAACCCAACAAAACTTTGCATGACAACCAGGGATGACTACGCTTGTAGAGGGCGTAGTCATGGGAGCTGCCCCTTAACATGGCGCAACTTATGAACTATCGAGCCCTTAGAGTTAACAGTTAGCTGAGTCTTCACAGTATGTCTCTTCCTTTTCCCACTGTAGTGAGTCCTGCGTTTTTGCTTGTTCTTTGACCGGGGGATCTCCTACTCTGTGGCGTCGGTGAAAGCTTTGAACTCCGGAAACATCACCTCTATATCCTCTATGTTTTGCAGCCGCTTGGCTTTGTCATGCAATTTTTGGGGTAGAGGCAAAATATCTTTAACGAGGGGTTCAAGTTTATGGATGTCTTTTAGCACGTTGCTTTGGTCTAGGGCGAAAAGAATTCCGCTAAGCGTGGATGTTATGTATAGTCTGTAGTAAATTGTGAGCATGAGTAGCCTGTCTTGTAGGGGCAGCTTGAAGGGGTATCCAGCGCCTACTTTGTGTTTTCTGTTTGGGCTATCGAGTCTTTTTGCTTCGTAGTCTCTGTATTTGGCGTTGGCTTGGGTGTAGAGGGAATCGAATTCATGTACTTCTAGTCATGCGATTGATCGGAATAGAGGTGGCTTCTTTTATAGTGTTTTGTAGTTGAGTAAATTGTTCACCGAAGAGTAGTTTGCGTTTTTGGTGAAATAAGCTCATCCAACACTGGGTGATATCTTGAACTAATATATCGATGAATATTTTGAGAGGGGTTTATGCCATAATTATGTTTTTTTGTCAAAAATAAGGCTGTTTTAGCGGTTTTTTAGCCATTAAAATAGAAATTGCGCCTAAGGTCTTATGATTATAACTCATTTCAATTATTTAATAAAAACTTTATGCTAGTTACAACCATACAAAAAAGCTCTCCAATAGCTTTTGATATCATAAACACATATCCTAAACCTTGCACTGCATACCCTTTAAAGTAGAAAGAATATGAGTTAGAAAATAATGAATTTATAGAAACCTATATTCAGCCCAAACAAAAGCAACAAAAAAAGGTGTGAAAACTATTTTTCCAAAAAAAGCCTCCATATCCGCAACTGAGCAGTAATCAGCCAACCCAAACACCCCAAATATGCGTCAAATAGAAAAAGGGGTAAAAAAATAGAAGAGAATTCTTCACACAAAAAACCACAAATAAAACTGCATTAAAAAATCATAAAGAAAAAACCAGACCGAAAATGGATTGAACACCCCCCCACTCCGCCCATGGAGGCCTCACCCGCAAAACCCAACTTTTTTTTATTTACGTTGGTTAGCGGTTTTTCGATGTTTCCTGAAAAACATCACTGATGCGATAACAACTGCTAAAAGAATTAAAGCGACAACTAAAACTTAAGTTGGGAAGGGCTCTGTTTCTGGCATATGAGAACCAGTGTTGATTGTTCCTATTGAAGTTGGGCTTGGCGTTGCCCATGTGTCTTGTGTATTATACGCTGGCACAGCGTCCGTTGCAAGATTTATGGTTTGCGTGTTACTCCAGCCGCTTGCTGTTCCATTGAAGCTGAAGGTTGCCCATGTGTTATATAAATCTAAATGGTCAGAGGTGTGCTGAACTATAGGCGTACCGATTAGGGCTTGAACTCTGAAGTCAATTTCTCCTTCTCTTGGAAGATTTCCCATATCGTGCCACTTTAGAATCATGTACTCAGCGATGTAGTCTTGTTCTTTGTAGGGTGTTCTTGGATTATAGGAGCCTGCTTCACCAATCCAGTACTCGATATTTGCCCAATTTTCAGCGTAATGCCCTTTAGTTTGAACTTGGTAAAATACACCTTGGGCTGGTTGGTTTTTGATTCGGATGTGTACTTCAAGGTAACCTTGAACGTGGTAGCCTCCGCTTGTTTCGGTCTTTCCTGTGTAGGGATTCACGGTTGAAGTGGGGGGTACATCGTAAAAATCATCTACAAGTTTTAGAGCAAATTCAGGAATAGACGGTTTTGATATTGTTTGAGCATTTGCAGGTATGGTAGTGAGCAAAGTTAGGCATGACGTAGCGATAAGTAGCGTTAGTAATACTGCAAAAGTTTTGCTGATTTTACCCATGCTAAGTATTAGGTAAATGAAGGTGATATAACGTTTTTTGTATAGGTTTCTTGACTAAGTCCTGCCAACGTTTCTTGACAAGAGAAGTTATTTGGTGGCGGGGGTGGGACTTGAACCCACGAAGGCCTGCGCCAGAGGATCTTAAGTCCTCCTCCATATCTTAGGGGCAATAATTATCTGGCCCTATTTAGACCTGGCTCGGATACCCCGCCACCAGCA